>DATMGW010000027.1:0-15857 GCA_035555295.1 Caldimonas sp. | reverse complement strand
ACTACCTGATCGCGATCTACACGCTCGTCTGCACCGTCGCGATGTACGCGTTCACGCGTACGCCGCTCGGCCGCATGCTCAACGCGACGCGGGACAATCCGGAGCGCGTCCAGTTCATCGGCTACAGCACGCAGCGCGTACGCTTCTTCTCGTTCATCGTCGCCGGTTTCTTCGCCGGAGTCGCCGGCGGCATGTATGCGCTCAACTTCGAAATCGCGACCGCCGAAGTGGTGGGCTCCGGGCGTTCGGGCCTGTACCTCCTCTTCACGTTTCTGGGCGGTGCGACTTTCTTCTTCGGGCCGATCATCGGCGCCGTGCTGATGGTGCTCGGCTTCGCGCTGTTCTCGGAATTGACGCAGGCGTGGCAGCTCTACCTCGGCCTGATCTTCCTGTTCATGGTGATGTACGCACCGGGCGGCATCGCCAGCCTGATCATGCTGAACGTGCGTGTCGCCGCGTACAAGAAACTGCATCGGCTCTGGGGTTGGTATGCGCTGCTCGCCGCGACCGGGCTGTTCATGCTGGTCGGCGTCGCCGCTCTGATCGAGATGCTCTACCACCTCCAGCTCGAGTCGGGATCGGGTTCGACACTGCGCTACCTCGGCTTCACTCTCGACACGCAGGGCACGGCGAGCTGGCTCGGCGCTCTGGCCGTCGCAGCCGTCGGCTTTGTCGTCTTCGAGGTCGTGCGACGGCGATTCGTCCTGGCCTGGGAAACGATCGAGGGCGAGATCGAAGCCGCGGTGGCGCTCAAGGAGCGGGCGTCTTGACGGCGACCCCGTACGCCGTCGAGCTGAAGGATCTGCGCAAGTCCTTCGGCAAGACCGAGATCATTCGCGGCGCCAACCTCGCCGTGGCGCCGGGCGAGCGCGTCGGCATCATCGGCCCGAACGGCGCCGGCAAGTCGACGCTCTTCAATCTCATCAGCGGCCGCTTCGGCCCGACGAGCGGGCAGATCCTGCTCAACGGAAAGCGCATCGAAGGCCTGCTCCCCTACCAGATCAACCGGATGGGATTGGCACGGAGCTTTCAGATCACGAACATCTTCGGGCGCCTGTCGGTGTTCGAGAACCTGCGCTGCGGTCTGCTCTGGTCGATGGGCTACCGCTACGCGTTCTGGAAGTTTCTCGCCGACCTGCGCGACGCCAACGAACGCGCGACGCAACTGCTGGCGATGATCGGACTGCAGAACAAGCGCGACACGCTGGCGATGAATCTCACCTACGCCGAGCAGCGCGCCCTCGAGATCGGCGTCACGATCGCCGGCGGTGCCGACGTCGTCCTCCTCGACGAGCCGACCGCCGGCATGAGCAAGAGCGAGACGGCGCGCTTCATCGAGCTGATCCGCGAAGTGACGGTCGGCAAGACGCTGCTCACGGTCGAGCACGACATGGGTGTCGTCTTCGGCCTTGCCGACAAGATCGCGGTGCTCGTCTACGGCGAGGTCATCGCCTTCGACGTTCCGACCGCGGTTCGTGCCAACCCACGTGTCCAGGAAGCGTACCTCGGCTCGGTGCTGGCTGATCATCAGGCGTCCGGCGCCCACTGAAGAGATCTTCCATGCTGCGCCTCGCGAACCTGCACGCCTACTACGGGAAGAGCCATATCCTTCACGGCGTCGACATGACCGTCGGCGAAGGCGAGATCGTGGCGCTGCTCGGCCGCAACGGATCCGGCCGCTCGACGACAGTGCGCACGATCATGGGCCTGGTTCATGGCGAGGGCTCGATCATGCTGCGCGGCCAGGAGATCATCGGCCAGAAAGCCTTCAGGATCGCGCATCGCGGCGTCGGCTACGTGCCGGAGAACCGCGACATCTTTCCCAAGCTCACTGTCCACCAGAACCTTCGCCTCGGCGAGAAGACACGCAAGGAGAGAGGCAAGAGGACCCCGCGCTGGTCCTTCGATGACATCTATCGCATGTTCCCGCGCCTGAAGGAGCGCGAGCATACGGAAGCCGGCGTCCTCTCCGGCGGCGAACAGCAGATGTTGACGCTATGCCGGACGCTGATGGGCGATCCCGACCTGATCATGATCGACGAGCCGACCGAGGGCCTCGCGCCGAAGATCGTCGAGCTCGTCGCCGAGTACCTGAAGACGTTGAAGAGCCGCGGCGTCTCGGTCCTCCTCGTCGAGCAGAAGCTGACGATCGCGCTGGAGATTTCCGAGCGCTGCTACGTCATGGGCCACGGCGCGATCGTCTTCGAGGGAACGCCGACCGATTTGCGCGCCAATTCCGAGGTTCGCAAGGAGTGGCTGGAGGTCTGACCGGCGCGGAGCGAAAGCCCTCGTTGTCGCCGCTGGGACAGCGGTTTTCGAGGGCGGCGGCCTAGAATCGAACGAACGTTCTTTTTCGCCTCCGGCGCCTCGGCCGTGGGCATTGTCGAGGGCACACCATGAGCGGCAACTACGAAGTTCGCGGCGACGTCGCCGTCATCACGATGGACAACCCGCCGGTCAACGGGCTGGGTTACGAAACACGGCTCGGCATCCTGGACGGACTGGAGCGGGCGCTCGGCGACGACGCGGTGAAGGCGATCGTCCTCACCGGCGCCGGCAAGGCCTTCTCGGGCGGTGCCGACATCCGCGAGTTCGGATCGCCGAAGGCGACGGCCGAGCCGAACCTGCTGTCGGTGATCGCGGCACTCGAGGCGAGCACGAAGCCGGTCGTCGCCGCCGTGCACAGCGTCGTGATGGGCGGCGGCCTCGAGCTCGCGCTCGGTTGCCACTGGAGGGTCGCGTCGCCGGGAACGCAGGTGGCGCTTCCCGAGGTGAAGATCGGCCTCCTTCCGGGCGCCGGCGGAACGCAGCGGCTGCCGCGCGTGCTGGGCGTCGAGACGGCGCTGAACATGATCGTCAGCGGCGAGGCGGTGAAGAGCGAGCTGCTCGCCAAACAGCCGGGGCAAAAGCTCTTCGACAAGATCGCCGAAGGCGACGTCGTCGCCGCCGCGGTCGCCTATGCGCGCGAGAAGGCGGCCGTGCGCCCGTTGCCGCTGGTGCGCGACCTGAAGGTCGAGTACGCGAACGCCGACGCCTACTTCCAGTTCGCGCGCAACACGGTCGGCGCGATGGCGAAGAACTTCCCGGCGCCGCTGAAGTGCATCGACGCCGTCGCCGCCTCGGCGAAGATGAAGTTCGACGACGGCATGAAGGTCGAGCGCGAGCTCTTCATGTCGCTCATGGTGTCGCCTGAATCGAAGGCGCTGCGCCATGTCTTCATGGCCGAGCGCGCGGCGAGCAAGATCGCCGACGTTCCCGCCGACACGCCGCTGCGCGAGATCAGGAAGGTCGCGATGATCGGCGCAGGAACGATGGGCGGCGGCATCGCCATGAACTTCCTCAACGCCGGCATCCCCGTCGTCATGCTCGAGATGAAGCAGGAAGCGCTCGACAAGGGCACCGGCATCATGCGCAAGAACTACGAGGCGCAGGTCAAGAAGGGCAAGCTGAAGCAGGACAAGCTCGACGAGCGCATGGCGCTGCTGACGACGACGCTCAAGTACGACGACCTCAAGGACGCCGACCTCGTCATCGAGGCCGTCTTCGAGGACATGGGCGTCAAGGAACAGGTCTTCAAGACGCTCGACGAGGTGATGAAGCCGGGTGCGATCCTCGCCAGCAATACCTCGACGCTCAATGTCGACAAGATCGCGTCGTTCACGAAGCGGCCGCAGGACGTGATCGGGATGCACTTCTTCAGCCCGGCCAACGTCATGAAGCTGCTCGAGGTCGTGCGCGGCGCCAAGACCGCCAAGGACGTGCTGGCGACCGTGATGGCGCTCGGCAAGAAGATCAAGAAGACCTGCGTCGTCTCGGGCGTCACCGACGGATTCATCGGCAATCGCATGATCGAGCAGTATTCGCGCCAGGCCGGCTTCCTGCTCGAAGAGGGGGCGACGCCCGAGCAGGTCGACAAGGCGATGGAGAAGTTCGGCATGGCGATGGGGCCGTTTCGTATGGGCGACCTGGCCGGAAACGACGTCGGCTGGTACATCAGGAAGCGCCGCTATGTCGAGAAGCCCGACATTCGCTACAGCAAGACCGCCGACCTGCTGTGCGAGATGGGTCGCTTCGGCCAGAAGACGGGCGCCGGCTGGTACGACTACGTGCCCGGCAAGCGCGACGCGATCCCGAGCAAGGTCGTCACCGACATGATCGAGAAGTACCGCGCCGAGCTCGGCATCGTGTCGCGGAAGATCGGCGACGACGAGATCGTGCACCGCCTCGTCTACGCGCTCGTCAACGAGGGCGCGAAGATCGTCGACGAGGGGATCGCGCAGCGCGCCAGCGACATCGACATGGTCTATCTCGCGGGCTACGGCTTTCCGCTCTATCGCGGCGGGCCGATGAACTACGCCGACACGCGCGGGCTCTTCAACGTCGTCCAGGCGATGAAGCGCTTTGCCGCCAACCCGCACGACGACGCCGCGTTCTGGAAGCCGGCGCCCCTGCTGTCCCGGCTCGCGGCCGAAGGCAAGTCGTTCAACTGATCAGTAGAGGAGCACACGCCATGACCAGCGCCGTCATCGTCTCGACCGCCCGCACGCCGCTCGCCAAGAGCTGGAAGGGTTCTTTCAACATGACTCACGGCGCGACGCTGGGCGGCCACGTGGTCAAGGCCGCCGTCGAGCGCGCCGGCATCGACGCGGCCGAAGTCGACGACGTGATCATGGGCTGCGCGACGCCTGAGGGTGCCACGGGCAGCAACATCGCGCGCCAGATCGCCCTGCGTGCCGGCCTGCCGATCACGACCAGCGGCATGACCGTGAACCGTTTCTGCTCGAGCGGCCTGCAGGCGATCGCGATGGCGTCGCAGCGGATCATTGCCGGCGAGAACGACATAGTCGTCGCCGGCGGCGTCGAGAGCATCTCGTGCGTCCAGAACGAGGCGAACCGGCACATGATCCACGAGTCGTGGCTCGTCGAGCACAAGCCGACGATCTACTGGAACATGCTGCAGACGGCCGAGCAGGTCGCCAAGCGCTACAAGATCGAGCGCGAGCGCATGGACCGCTACGGCGCGGCGAGCCAGCAGAAGGCGACCGCCGCACGCGACGCCGGCAAGTTCGAGCCCGAGATCGCGCCGATCACCGTGCTCGCCGGAGTCGCCGACGCGGTGCTGGGCCTGCGCACCAAGGAAGTCACCGTCAGCGCCGACGAAGGCATCCGCGCGGGAACGACCTACGAAGGGATCAAGGACATCAAGCCGGCGATTCCGGGCGGCGTCATCTCGGCCGGCAACGCCAGCCAGTTCAGCGACGGTGCGGGAGCAGTCGTCGTCATGAACGAGAAGCTCGCCGAGCAGCGCGGCCTGAAGCCGCTCGGCCGTTTCCTCGGCTTCGCAGTCGCCGGCTGCGAGCCCGACGAGATGGGAATCGGCCCGGTCTTCGCCGTTCCCAAGGTGCTCAAGCGCCTCGGCCTGACGGTCGCCGACATCGACTTGTGGGAGCTCAACGAAGCCTTCGCCGTGCAGGTGCTCTATTGCGCCGACACGCTGGGCATTCCGATGGACAAGCTCAACGTCAACGGCGGCGCGATCGCGGTCGGCCATCCTTACGGAGTCAGCGGCCAGCGCCTCACCGGCGCAGCGCTCATCGAAGGCAAGCGTCGCGGCGCGAAGAGGGTCGTCGTGACGATGTGCATCGGCGGGGGCATGGGGGCAGCGGGAGTGTTCGAGGTCCTCTAGGCCGGCCATGGACGTCCTGCGCACCGCCGACGAACGCTTTGTCGGCCTGCCGGCCTTCCCGTTCGCGCCGAACTACGTCGACGATCTCGCCGGCTTCGCCGGGCTGCGCCTGCACTATCTCGACGAAGGCGCGGCGACGCCGCCGCGGGCGACGGCGCTCTGCCTGCACGGCAACCCGTCGTGGAGCTACCTGTACCGGCACATGATCCCGGCGTTCGCTGCGGCCGGGCTGCGCGTCGTCGCGCCCGATCTCGTCGGCTTCGGCCGCTCCGACAAGCCGGCCGACGCCGCCTGGCACAGCTTCGAGCGGCACCGCGACATCCTGCTTCGCTTCGTCGAGCGGCTCGATCTGCGCGACATCCTTCTCGTCTGCCAGGACTGGGGCGGCCTACTCGGGCTGACGCTGCCACAGGAGATGTCCGATCGCTTCACCCGCCTTCTCGTCATGAACACGGGGCTCGGCACCGGCCAGGTCACGGAAGGCTTCCGGCAGTGGCGGGCGTATTCGAACAGCCAGGTCGATCTGCCCGTGGGCAAGCTGATCCAGCGCGGCAAGCCGAGCCTCAGCGCGGCCGAGGTCGCTGCGTACGACGCGCCGTTCCCCGACCCGAGCTACAAGGCAGCGCTGCGTGCCTTTCCCAACCTCGTTCCCGATGGCGACGACGCGCCCGGGGCGGCGCTCAGCCGCGCCGCCGGAGCGTTCTGGCGCGAGCGCTGGACCGGGCAAAGCTTCATGGCGATCGGCATGCGCGATCCGGTCCTGGGGGAAGCGCCGATGCGGACGTTGCAGAAGACGATCCGCGGCTGTCCGCCGCCGCTCGAAGTCGCCGAAGGCGGCCACTTCGTCCAGGAATGGGGCGGCCCGGTTGCCGCCGCCGCCCTGGAGCACTTCGGGCTCGGGCCCGGCAAGGACGCGGGCATGTCGCCGCGCGCGAGGGCAACATGAGCTACCGTCAGACCGTCGACTTCCTGCTCAACGACTGGCTCGACGTCGAGTCGTTGCGCTCGCGACCGCGCTTCGCCGACCACTCGCGCGAGACCTTCGATTCGGTGCTCGACACCTGCGAGCGGATCGCGCGCGAGAAGTACGCGCCGTTCAATCGCCTGACCGATACCGAAGAGCCCTGGTTCGACGGCGAGAAGGTGCACCTGCCTGCGGCGAGCCACGCCGCGGCCCGGGCGTACTGCGAATCGGGAATGCTCGCAGCGGCGCAGGACTACGAGGTCGGCGGCATGCAACTGCCGTGCGTCGTCGGGATGGCGGCGAACAGCTTCTTCTCGAAGGCGGCCATCGGCGTCGGCGGCGGGGCCATGCTGACGAGCGGCAACGCGAACCTGCTGATGAAGCACGGCACGCCGCTGCAGCAGGAAGTGTTCGCGAGGAACGAGTTCTCGGGGCGCTTTGCCGGGACGATGTGTCTCTCCGAGCCGCAGGCCGGATCGAGCCTGTCCGATATCGCGACGCGCGCCACTCCCGACGGCCCTGATTTCGAAAGCGACCCGCTCGGGCCGCGCTACCGCCTGCGCGGCAACAAGATGTGGATCTCGAACGGCGAGCACGAGCTCACCGAGAACATCATCCACCTCGTGCTCGCCAAGATCCCGGGCGACGACGGCAAGCTCGTTGCGGGAACGAAGGGCATTTCGCTGTTCATCGTTCCGAAGAAGCTCGTCGACATCGACGGCAAGCTCACCGGCGAGCGCAACGACGTGTCGCTCGCCGGGCTCAACCACAAGCTCGGCTATCGCGGCATCCCGAACACGCTGCTCAACTTCGGCGAGGGCAAGTTTCCGCTGCGCGGATCTGCCGGAGGCGGATGGGACGGTGCCGGTGCGGGCGCCGTGGGCTACCTCGTCGGGCGGCCCGGCGAGGGTCTGCGCTGCATGTTCCACATGATGAACGAGGCGCGCATCGCCGTCGGACTCGGCGCGACGATGCTCGGCTACGCCGGTTACGAAGCCTCGCTCGACTACGCGAAGACGCGGCCGCAAGGCCGGCCGATCGGCATCGGCGGCAAGGACGCGTCGAAGCCGCAGGTGCCCATCATCGAGCACGCCGACGTCAAGCGCATGCTGCTGGCGCAGAAGAGCTATTGCGAGGGCGCGCTCGCGCTCGAGCTGTATTGCGCGCGTCTCGTCGACGAGCTCAATACAGGCGACGACGAAGGCCGGGCACGCGCCAAACTGCTTCTCGAAGTGCTGACGCCTGTCGCCAAGAGCTGGCCGAGCGAATGGTGCCTCGAGGCGAACAGCCTGGCGATCCAGGTGCTCGGCGGTTACGGCTACACGCGCGACTTTCCGGTCGAGCAGTACTGGCGAGACAACCGCCTGAACATGATCCATGAAGGCACGCACGGCATCCAGGCGCTCGACCTGCTCGGGCGAAAGGTCGTGATGGACGGCGGCGCCGGGCTCGCGCTGCTGCGACGCACGATCGACGCGACGATCGCAAGCGCGTCGCAAAGCGTTGCCCTGGCGGACCACGCGCAATCGCTCGCCCGTACGGCCGATCACCTGGAGGCGGCGACGCGCGCGGCCTGGTCGACCGGATCGCCGCAGGACGCGCTCGCCAACGCCACCCCGTACCTGCAGGCCTTCGGCCACGTCGTCCTGGCCTGGATCTGGCTTGACGTCGCCGCCTGCGCGGCCGCGGCCGGGAGCGATGCCGCGCAACGCGGGCGCCTCGCCGCCTGTCGCTACTTCTTCCACTACGAACTGCCAAAGGTCGCGGCCTGGCTCGGCGTCGTCGAGACCCGCGACGACACCTGCAGGACGCTGGCCGAGGAGTCGTTTTGAACGTCCCCGCGTCGCGCGTCGACACGCTCGTCTGGACCGCGATCTACGGCGGCCTGTTCGGCGTCGGCGTCGGCATTGCGCTCGAGCGCAATGGCCAGGCGTTCGGCTGGGCCATGCTGGCCTGTGGCGCGGCGCTGGCGGTCGCGGGAACGATACTGATCTGGGTTCGCTCGCGGATGGAGGCGAGCGAGGATCGCTGACCCCGGTTCGGCCCGGACCCGCCTTTCACGGAGACCCGAAGACCATGAGCACGAACGTCCGCACGCTGTTCGATCTTTCCGGCAAGACCGCGCTCGTCACCGGCGGCTCGCGCGGCCTCGGCCTGCAGATGGCCGAAGCACTCGGCGAGGCCGGAGCGCGCGTCATGCTCACGTCGCGCAAGGCCGGTGACCTCGAGGAGTCTGCCGCGCTGCTGAAGCACCAGGGGATCGACGCGATCTGGATCGCGGCCGACGCGAGCCAACCGAGCGAGATCGTCCGCGTCACGCAGGATGCGATCGCCCGGCTCGGTCACGTCGACATCCTCGTCAACAACGCCGGGGCGACCTGGGGCGCGCCGGCCGAGGATCACCCGCTCGAGGCCTGGGACAAGGTGATGAACCTGAACATCCGCTCGATCTTCCTCATGAGCCAGGCCATCGGCAAGCACAGCATGATCCCGAGGAAGAACGGCAAGATCATCAACGTCGCCTCGATCGCCGGACTGGCCGGCAACAGCGCCGACATGACGATGGTCGCCTACAACACGAGCAAGGCCGCCGTCGTCAACTTCACGCGCACGCTGGCCGGCGAATGGGGCAAGTACAACATCAACGTCAACGCCCTGGCGCCCGGCATGTTCCCGAGCAAGATGACCAAGGGAACGATCGAGCGGATCGGCGCGGCGAGCCTGGCCGCTCACGCGCCGCTGCTGCGCATCGGCGACGACGACGACCTGAAGGGAGCGACGCTGCTGTTCGCCTCGCAGGCGGGCAAGCACATCACCGGGCAGATCTTGCCGGTCGACGGCGGCGTCTCCGCGATCATCGCGGCATGATGCCCCGGCGCTCCCTTCGGTCGCTGCCCCCCGAGGGGGCCGAGTGCCGCGGTTCCATGCCGGCCTGCGCCGGCATGGACGGCACGAGGAGGCGTTGCGTCTCGCAACGCCGCGGCCCGCAAGGCCGGCCGCACTTGGGGCGGCCCGGCGCCGGGCCATGAAGTTCCGCGTACCGATCCCCTTCGTCGATCTGCTCGGCATGGAGCTGCTGCGCTTCGAGAAGGGCGAAGCCGAGCTGGCGCTGCAGTTGCGCGACGAGCTCTGCAACTCCTGGAGCGTGGCGCACGGCGGCGTGACGATGACGCTGCTCGACGTGGCGATGGCGCATGCCGCGCGCAGCCCGGGCGACGACGGCGTCGTCGAGCACTCGGGCGTCGTCACGGTCGAGATGAAGACCAGCTTCATGCGGCCGGGTCTCGGCCGTCTCGTCGCGATCGGCCGACGCCTGCACCGCACTGCATCGATGGCATTTTGCGAAGCGTCGATCGAGGATGGCGATGGCCAGCTCGTGGCCCACGCGACCGGCACGTTCAAGTTTCTCAAGGGTCTGCCGGCGGGCGGCAGGCGTATCCAGCGCGTCGGCGCATCCGACTGAGGGAAAGGTGACATCCATGGCCAGCATCAACAAGCAGATCCATCTCGTGTCGCGTCCCGAGGGCGAGGCGAGCACCGGCAATTTCAGGCTCGTCGAAGCGCCGCTGGGCGAGCCGAAAGACGGGCAGGTGCTGGTCCGCAACCATTTCCTGAGCCTCGACCCGTACATGCGCGGCCGCATGAACGACGCGAAGAGCTACGCGTTGCCGCAGCCGCTCGACCAGGTGATGCAGGGCGGCACGGTCGGCGAGGTCGTCACCTCGGGGCACCCGGGCTACCGGGTCGGAGACAGCGTCGTCGGCATGGGCGGCTGGCAGCAGTACGCGCTGATCGACGCGACGATGCCGGGCGTGCTGCGCAAGGTCGACGTGTCGCGCATTCCGCTCTCCGCGTATCTCGGCGCCGTCGGCATGCCCGGCGTCACCGCCTGGTACGGGCTGATGAAGATCTGCCAGCCGAAGGCCGGGCAGACGATCGTCGTCAGCGCCGCGAGCGGCGCCGTCGGCAGCGCGGTCGGCCAGCTGGCGAAGACGCGTGGCTGCCGCGCTGTCGGGATCGCCGGCGGCACGGACAAGTGCGCCTACGTCACGAACGAGCTCGGCTTCGATGCCTGCGTCGACTACAAGGCGCATCGCGACCCGAAGGCGCTCTACGCAGCGTTGAAGGACGCGACACCGGAAGGTGTCGACGGCTGCTTCGAGAATGTCGGCGGCGTCGTTCTCGATGCCACGCTGGCGCGAATGAACGCATTCGGCCGCATCGCCCTGTGCGGCATGATCAGCGGCTACAACGGCGAGCCGATTCCCTTGCAGCAGCCGCAGCTCCTCCTGCAGTCCCGCCTGACGGTCGAAGGCTTCATCGTCAGCGAGCACATGGACGTCTGGCCCGAGGCGTTGCAGGAGCTCGGCATGCTCGTCGCCACCGGCAAGCTCAAGTATCGCGAGACCGTCGCCACCGGAATCGAGGCGGCACCCGCTGCGTTCCTCGGCCTGCTGAAGGGGAAGAACTTCGGCAAGCAGCTGGTCAAGCTCGTCTGAGGCGATGTGGGCCGAAGTCCGCACGAAACCGCCGCAACCAGGACGACCATGAGCGACATCGTCCTGCATCACTACGCCGGCTCGCCGTTTTCCGAGAAGGTCCGGCTCGTCCTCGGAATGAAACGCATGCGCTGGCGCTCGGTCGACGTGCCGGTCATGCTGCCGAAGCCGGACGTCGTCGCCCTGACCGGCGGCTACCGCCGCACTCCCTTCATGCAGATCGGGGCCGACGTCTATTGCGACTCGGCGCTGATGTGCAAGGTCATCGACCGCCTGGTTCCCGAGCCGCCGCTCTATCCCGAGATGACGCGCGGCCTCGACGAGATCGTCGCGCAGTGGGCCGACCAGCAGCTGTTCTGGACGGCGGTTCCGTTCACGATGCAGCCGGCCGGCGCCGCTCATATCTTTGCAGGCGCACCGCCGGAATTCCTGCGCGCCTTCGCTGCCGATCGGGCAGCGATGTCTCCGGCGCTGCGGCGCGCGCCGCTGCACGACGCCGCTTCGACGCTGCGCAGCTATCTCGGCCGGCTCGAGGCGCTGCTCGCCGACTCGCGGCCCTTCCTGCTGGGCGCCTTGCCCTGCATCGCCGACTTCTCGGCGGCGCAATCGATCTGGTTCATGCGCCGCGCCCCGCCCGTCGCCGCGAATCTGGCTCCCTTCGCCGGCGTGCGCGCCTGGTACGAACGCGTCGCCGCCTTCGGCCACGGCGAGCCCGAGCCGCTCTCGAGCGGCGCGGCGATCGCCCTGGCGCACGGCGCGAGCGGCCACGCGCGCTGCGTCATGGCGCCGGATGCCGGCATCGAAGCGGGAACGACCGTCAGCGTCGTTCCCGCAGACTATGCCCACGACGAGGTCGTCGGCGCGCTGGTCGGCCTCGACGACGAGGAGTCGGTCGTCGAGCGCAGCGACGAGCGCGCCGGAACGGTCCACGTCCACTTTCCCCGCATCGGATTCCACGTCAAGGCGCAGCCGCCGAAGAAAGAAGGACCATGAAGAACTTCGCCGGCCGCACGGCCGTCATCACCGGCGCGGGATCGGGCTTCGGCCTCGAGGCCTCGCGCATCGCCGCGCGTCGCGGCATGAACGTCGTCATGGCCGACGTGCAGGCCGATGCCCTGGAACGCGCGGCGGCCGAGATCGCGTCGCTCGGCGCGAAGGTGCTCGCGCAGCGCCTCGACGTGAGCAAGGCCGCCGAGGTGGAAGCGCTCGGCCGCTCCGTCTTCGCCCGCTTCGGCGCGCCGCACTTCGTCTTCAACAATGCTGGCGTCGGCGCCGGCGGCCTGATCTGGGAGAACACGCTGGCCGACTGGGAATGGGTGATCGGAGTCAACGTGATGGGCGTCGCGCACGGGGTTCGCGTCTTCACGCCGATGATGCTCGAAGCCGCCGCCAAGGACCCGGGCTACGAAGGACACATCGTCAACACGGCGTCGATGGCGGGGCTCCTCAACCCACCGAACATGGGCGTCTACAACGTCAGCAAGCACGCCGTCGTGTCGCTGAGCGAAACGCTGTACCAGGATCTGCGCCTGGTCACCGACCAGATCGGCGCCTCGGTGCTGTGCCCGTTCTTCGTGCCGACCGGAATCACGGAGAGTCAGCGCAATCGCCCCGACGCGTTGCGCGCCGCCGACAAGCCGACGAAGAGCCAGCTGATCGGCAAGGCGATGACCAATCGCGCCGTCAGCAGCGGCAAGATCAGCGCGGCCGACGTTGCGCAGATGGTCTTCACTGCAATCGAGGCCAGCCGCTTCTACATCTACAGCCACCCGAAGTCGCTGGCCAGCGTGCAGACGCGCCTCGAAGACATCGTCCAGGCCAGGAACCCGACCGATCCTTTCGCCGGCAAGCCCGAGATCGGCGCCGAGTTGCGCGCCGCCTTGCGAGCGACCGGCTAGCGACGCGACGCCCGCCGGGCTGCCCTTGAATCCGCCTGCCACCGCGAGGCGGCGGCGAACGACGCGATCGCCGGGCTCCGCGTGTTCAGCAGCCGATCTTCAACGCCTGCACCGGCCGACCGGTGTCGGCGTCGACGACGACTAGGTTGACCTGGCGCGGATGCGCCGCGTCGCCGGCGCCGGGCAGGTCGAACGTGATCGTGCGGCGCGCCTCGGCGGACGTCGTCCATGCCGGCACCGGCCGGTATTCGCGAACGACGAAGTCGTGGTGCAGCGTGGCGCCCTCGTTCTCGCCGGCCTTGACGGCGGTGACGTGTCCCTGCTCGGTCACGGCCCAGTACGCGGCGAGCCGCTTCGGCGCGCGCGCCGAAGCGACGACGGTCGCGGTGACTTGCTCGCCGTCGCGGGCGAGCGCCAGCTCGACCGGCGCGGCGGGCCGTGCCGTCCCGAGCGCCGCGGTCGTGGGCCAGTCCTTGCTGTCCTTGCCGTCGATGACGACCTGGGGGGTGTAGCTGAAGCGCGCGCCGTTGCTCGCCTGCTGGCTCGCCTGCCGGCTGGTGAAGGCCGGGCTCGAGAAGCGATCCTTCCAGCCCAGGCGATCCCAGTAGTCGACGTGGAACGCCAGCGCGACAACACCGGGGTCGGCCTTGAGCCGCGACAGCCAGCGATCGGCAGGCGGGCAGGAGTTGCAGCCCTCGGAGGTATAGAGCTCGACGACCGGCGTCACGCCGGCGGGGCTCCTTGCGATGCAGGCTTCGCCGGCGCGCGCCGGCATGGGCAAGGCGGCGAGGCCGGCCATCGCCATCGCGATGGCGGGGCCGCGGCGCGCCGGGCGGAGGTCGAAGGCGAAGAGTTTCACGCGGTGCTCCCAGGGGCGGGTCGATAGCGCTTGGTCGCGGCTCGGTGCCGCACCTTACCAGCGTCACGGCGGTGCTGCAGGGGAAGGGACAGCGCCGGCGGCGAGACGGCGGTTTCCGTCGCCCCATGCATCCGGACCAAGGCGCGGCGCGTACTGGATCAGCGACGTTGCGCCTCGGCGCGTTCGTCAGCGGGAGATCGGGTCGGCCGGCTCCCTGGTTCATTCATCGAGGAGCGAGGAACACCATGAGAGCAGCCACCGCCCGAACCGTCCGCCTGCTGCCCGTGCTGGCAGCGGTCGGCGCCCTGTACGGCCTTGCCGGCTTGCCGGCGCAGGCGTCGAGCCACCGTGAGGCGCCCGCGATCACGGCGACTCCGAAGGTCGACGGAACCGACTTCTACATGTTCAACAGCTACGAGCCCGGGCGCAGCGGCTACGTCACGCTGATCGCCAACTACCTGCCGCTGCAGGACGCCTACGGCGGCCCGAACTACTTCAAGCTGGATCCGAACGCGCTGTACGAGATCCACATCGACAACAACGGCGACGGCAAGGAAGACATCACCTTCCAGTTCCGTTTCAAGAATACTCTGCGGGGCACGGCGCTGCCGATCAACGGGTCGACGGTGCCGATCCCGTTGACTCAGTCCGGCCAGGTCAGCGCGGACAACGATCCGAACCTCAACGTGACGGAGTCGTACACCGTGACCATGGTCCGGGGCGACCGCAGGACCGGGGGCGCGGCCGCGGTGACGAACGTCTCCGGTGGCGGCGCGACGTTCACGAAGCCCTCCGACAACATCGGAACGAAGACGATTCCGAACTACGCCGCGTACGCGTCGCAGTTCATCTACAACGTCAACCTTCCGGGATGCTCGGCGCCGGGCAAGGTCTTCGTCGGCCAGCGCAAGGATCCGTTTGCGGTGAACCTCGGCGTCATCTTCGACCTCGTCAACGTTCCGGGCGCTGCCGACTTCACTCCGGCCGAGGCCGCCTTCCTGCTCGATCCGACGATGAAGGACGCGGGAACGGACAGCCTGATGGACAAGAACGTGACGACGCTCGCGCTCGAAGTGCCCGCCTCGTGCCTGACGGCCGGAACCGATCCGGTCATCGGCGCCTGGACGACGGCGAGTCTTCGCCAGGGCCAGTTGCTGAGCGCCGCGCCAAAGACCGGCTACCAGACCTCGACGCTCGCTGGCGGTGCCTGGACCCAGGTCTCGCGGCTCGGCATGCCGCTGGTCAACGAAGTCGTGATCGGGCTGCCGGACAAGGACAAGTTCAACAACTCCAAGCCGAAGGACGATGCCCAGTTTGCAACCTACGTGACCAACCCGACGCTGCCTAAGCTGATTGAGATCGCGCTGTCGACGCCGGGAATTTCGCCGACGAACTTCCCGCGCAATGACCTGGTGACGACGTTTCTCACGGGCATCCCGGGCGTCAATCAGCCGAAGGCGTTCACCGCGTCGCCGGCCACGGGGGTTGCCTCCGAGATGCTGCGGCTGAACACGGCGATCGCTGCGACGCCCTACGCGTCGCAAAATCGACTCGGCCTGCTCGGGGGCCTGCTCGCCGGCGGTACCGATCTGGCCGGCTATCCAAACGGCCGTCGTCCGAACGACGACGTGGTGGATATCTCTCTGGTCGCCGTGATGGGAGGCCTCTGCGAGGCCAATGGTGCCGGCAATACGTACGGCTTCGGCACGGCTTGCAATCCGAACGCCGTGCCTCTGGGCGCGCTGGTCTACAACCTCCACGACGGCGTCGACCAGGCCGGCCCGAAGGTCAAGGGCAACGCCTCGCTGCTTTCCGGCTTCCCGTATCTGGCCACTCCGCTACCGGGCGCCCAATGAAGGAGCACAGCATGAGGACGAAACTCTTTATCGCCGCACTCGCCGTTACCGCGCTCGCCGCGGCCTGCGGCGGCAGCGACTTCGTCGGCGTGCCA
>DATMGW010000026.1:0-2856 GCA_035555295.1 Caldimonas sp. | reverse complement strand
GTCTGCGATCCGCGCATGGCTTCGATGAGCTACGGCCGGCGCCTCTTCGCGGCGCTGCCGCCGATGACGCGGATCGACGCCGAAAACGAGGCGATCGAATGGCTGGCCGGCCTCGCGGCCGAGCCGCTCAGCGCCTGAGGATCCGCCTCACCAGAGCTGCCACCACGCCGACTTCTTGTTGCCGAGGCCGTTCGCGTAGACCTTCGAGTTCGGGAAGTTCTGCCTCAGGACGCGGTCGGTGTCGTCGCGCAGCTGGGCCAGGCCGAGCCGGTCGTAGCTCTGCGCCATGATGTAGAGGGCTTCCTCGGTCGACGGCGATTGCTGGTACTCCAGAACCGTCTGCTGGGCCCGGTTCGCCGCGGCGATGTACGCGCCACGCCGGAAGTAGTAGCGAGCGACGTGCACCTCGTAGGCGGCGAGCGCATTGACGATGTAGTTCATGCGCTGCCGCGCGTCGTCGGCGTAGGTCGATTGCGGAAACTGGCCGACCAGCTGCTTGAACGACTCGTAGGCGTCGCGCGAGGCCTGCTGGTCGCGCTCGGAGAGATCCTGTCCAGCCAGGCTGCCGAGCAGTCCCAGGTTGTCGTTGAAGTTGATGAGGCCCTGCAGATAGAAGGCGTAGTCGAGTGCCGGGCTCGTCGGATGCAGCTTGATGAAGCGCTCGATCGTCGACAGGGCTTGCGCCTTGTCGCCGTTCTTCCAGAGCAGGAAGGCGCGCTCGATCTGGGCCTGCTGGGCGAGCACCGTGCCGGCGGCGCGCCCTTCCAGGCGCTCGTAGAGCTTGGCGGCTTTTTCGTAGTTGCCCGCGGCCGCCTCTTCCTTGGCTTCGGCGTAGAGCTTTTCGGGCGACCACTTCGCGGTCTCGTCTCGCGTCGTGTCGCAGCCGGCCAGGAACAGCATGGCAGAGATCGCCGACACTGTGAGCCACGCGCGCCTGGAGATCTTCATTGTCGTCATGCCGGGAAAGGGGGCGCGACCGCGGGGTCGGCGTGCCGAAAGCTTAGGGGTCGAGAGCGAATCTTATATGGTCCAACCACGCCGGGCCGGGCTCGACACTGCCGAGTCCTTCGGGCCAGATGCGGGCGGAGACGCCGACGACGAGCAACCCGAAACGCGCCGCGGCGCAGTCGCCTCGGCACAGCACGGCGAGCGCCTCGACAAGGCGGTCGTCGCGCTCGCGCCGGAATTTTCGCGCAGCCATCTGCAGGGACTGATCCGGGGCGGTCAGGTCAGCCTCGATGGCGTCGTCGCGCCCGGCCCGGCCCAGCGCGTCCGGGCCGGGCAGCAGCTCGCCGTGAAGCTGCTGCCGACGGCCGAAAGCCGGGCCTACCGGGCCGAGGTGCTGCCGCTCGTCGTCGTCCACGAGGACGACGACCTGCTCGTCGTCGACAAGGCGGCGGGGATGGTCGTGCATCCGGCCGCGGGCAACTGGTCGGGAACGCTGCTCAACGCCTTGCTCGCGCGCCATTCCGCGAGCGCCGCGCTGCCCCGTGCCGGCATCGTGCACCGGCTCGACAAAGACACCTCCGGGCTGATGGTCGTCGGCAAGACGCTGCCCGCCGTGACGGCGCTGGTGCGTGCGATCGCCGCGCGCCAGGTGCAGCGCCGCTACCTGGCGATCGCGCACGGCCGGCCACTGTCGAAGACGTTCAGCATCGAGGCGCCGATCGGTCGCGATCCGAAGCTGCGCACGCGCATGGCCGTCGTCGCCTCGGGCAAGCCAGCGCGGACCGACGTCGAGTGCCTGGCATCGAACAGCGCCGAAAGAGCTCTGCGTTGCACGCTGCACAGCGGGCGCACGCACCAGATCCGCGTCCATCTGGCGGCGCGCGGGCTGCCCCTGGTCAGCGACCGGCTCTACGGCGGGCGGCCCGCCCTCGGCATCGAGCGGCAAGCGCTGCACGCCGCCGAGCTCGACTTCGTCCATCCAATCTCGGGCCGCCCCCTGGCCCTGCGCTCGGCCCTGCCCGCCGACCTGGCCGGTCCCTGGCAACGCATCGTGCAAGAAGAAGCGGCGGGTCGGTCCGCAGGTTCGCTACAATAGGCGCCGTTGCATTTCGATGCGAGCAGCCGGCGCGACAACGCGAAACCGCTGCTCGAACGTTCGACAGCAGACACCCGAGATCACCGCACCTGAGGTGCTGTTCGACGACCGGCAAGCGCAGGCGCTGCCGGCCCGCCGCGTTCAAGACGTGACGACTTGCCGCTTTGCGGCCGAGGATTTTCACGACGACATGAAGACCCTGGATGCCAAGCGCGTCCTCGAGGCAGCGCTCATCTGCTCGAGCCAGCCGATGCCTTTGCGCGATCTGGCGGCGCTGTTCGCCGACGAGATCGAGCCGGGCACGATTCGCGACCTGCTCGACGAGCTCGGTCGCGACTGCGCCGGCCGCGGCATCGAGCTCGTGTCGCTGGCCAGCGGCTGGCGCTTCCAGAGCCGGCCGGAGATGGCCCCCTATCTGGCGCGCCTCGGCCCGGAGCGCCCACCGCGCTATTCGCGCGCGGTCCTGGAAACGCTTGCTATCGTCGCCTACCGGCAACCGGTGACGCGCGGAGACATCGAGGACATCCGCGGCGTCGCCGTCGCGGGCTCGATCGTCAAGCAGCTCGAGGACCGCGGCTGGATCGAGGCGATCGGCTACCGCGAAGCACCCGGTCGCCCGGCGCTGTTCGCGACGACGCGGCAGTTTCTCGACGACCTGGGCCTGTCCAGTCTGGAGCAGCTGCCGTCTCTCGAGGCGGCAGCCGGCGAGCTCCACGCCGGTTCCGACACGTTGGCGGCGGCGATCGCGCAGGCGTCGCTGTCGTTTGCCGATCCCCCCGCCGACGCCACGGCGCCGGCCCCTGCCGAGGCTG
>DATMGW010000025.1:0-2608 GCA_035555295.1 Caldimonas sp. | reverse complement strand
GAGCCGTTGACGAGCGTGCCTCCGGTCGTCGGCGTCAGGATGACGGTATCGATCTGCTGGCTCGTCAGCGTGACCGACGCGCCCATGTCGAGGCGCAGGTCGCTCGTGTTGCCCGCTCCGGTCACCTGGACCCGGTAAGTGCCCGGCGCGAAGGACAGGAACGCGCTCGCCTGGGTCGACGACGACGCCGCGAAACTGAAGGTCGGCGAGGACAGCGTCGAGATGTCGACCGACGGATCGGTGACGTAGACGTCGATGGCACCGGCGTCGGTTGCCGTATTGAAGAGGCGCAGCACCGCGGTTCCCGATATCGGTGCCGCCGTGTCTTCGCCGATCACCGCGGTGCGCAGGGTCCCGCCGCTCTCGTAGGCGACGAGCGCGTAGTGCTGGCCGCCGGCCAGACTCGGCGCCGTCGTCGCGAGCACGGTGCCGGAAGTCGCGTCGTTGATCTGCAGGGCCGGGCTGCCCGTGCTCACGCCGGAGTAGGAGCTCACGGTGTCGAGCGGCGTCGCAGCGATGACCGAAGTCGAGTTCGCGAGCAGCGTGATCGACGCGTGCGTCAGAGTCGCGTTGACGAGCCGCAAGTTGGCCGTGTTGGAGCTGTTGTTGCCGCCGCAGCCCACCAACGTCGCCGCCGCGAGCGCCAATGCCATTCCCGCCCACACCCTGAATTTGCCCACGTCGATTCCTTCTTGTGAAAGTGTCTGCTTGTCAACGCGACCCTGTGGGCGCCGTTGACGAAAGAGCGAGATTGGAGCCAAGGCAAGCCGGATGCCTGTTTCCGGCCCGGTGCGCAATGCAAAGAAATGTCAAGGCGTCGTCCTGGCTGCCTGTCCGCGCGTAGAGAGGTGGGAGCATATCGAACTCTTGGCGACTTCAAGAGTCGACCCCATATATGCGTTATTGGGTGATCTGGAGCTGAGCGAATGAACACGATGAAGATGAGTGCCTGCGCCGCCGCTGCGGCTGCGCTGCTCGGGACGGCCGGCCTGGCCCGCGCCGCCGAATACGCGACCGTGATTTCCGCGACCCCGGTGACGAATTCCGTGGCCGTGCCGCGCCAGGACTGCGTCGACGGCGAGCGCATCGTCCAGCAGCAGCCCACGGGTGCCGGCGCCGTCGTCGGCGCGATCGTCGGCGGCGTCATCGGCAACCAGTTCGGCTCCGGCGCCGGCCGCGCCGCCGCCACCGGGCTCGGCATCGTCGCCGGGTCGGCCCTCGGCAACCAGGCCGAGGTCAACGGCAATGCCGCGACCGCGGTTCCCGTGCGCAACTGCCGCACCGTGAGTCGATACGAGAACCGCGTCGTCGGCTACGACGTCGTCTACGAATACAACGGCCAGCGCTACACGACGCGCACGGCCAGCGACCCGGGCCCGCGCCTGGCGATCGACGTTCGCCCGTCGAGCGATGCAACGCTCGACCGCGCCGGCCCTCCGGCCACGTATTCCGACGCGCCGCCGCCCTCCTACTCCGCGCCGGCGTACGCCCAGTCGCCGCCCGTCTACTACGCCCCGGCGCCGTACTACTACGGCCCGCCCGCGTACTACGGCCCGGCGTACTACGGCCCGGCGATCGGCATCGGCATCGGCTTCGGCGGATACGGCTGGCACCACGGCTACCGTCACTGGTAAGCCCTCGCGCCGGGTGAGCGGCAAGCGCTTCAGCTTGCCTGCATCAGCCCGACCGTCGCGTCGAGCATGCGGTTCGAGAAACCCCACTCGTTGTCGTACCAGCTGGCCACCTTGACGAGCCGCCCCGAGACCTTGGTCAGCGTCGCGTCGTAGATGCTCGACGCCGGGTTGTGGTTGAAGTCGATGCTGACCAGCGGCCCGTCGCTGTAGGCGAGGATCCCGGCGAGCGGGCCTGCCGCGCTCGCCTCCTTCATGATGGCGTTGATCTCGTCGACGCTCGTGTCGCGCGCCGCCGTGAAGGTCAGGTCGACGATCGAGACGTTGATCGTCGGCACGCGCATCGCGTAGCCGTCGAGCTTGCCGTTCAGCTCGGGCAGGACGAGGCCGATCGCCGCCGCCGCGCCCGTCTTGGTCGGGATCATGCTGTGCGTGGCGCTGCGCGCGCGGCGCAGGTCCTCGTGATAGACGTCGGTCAGCACCTGGTCGTTGGTGTAGGCGTGAATCGTCGTCATCAGGCCATTGACGATGCCGATCTTGCGGTGCAGCGGCAGCACCAGCGGCGCCAGGCAGTTGGTCGTGCAGCTCGCGTTGCTGATGACGGTGTCGCTCGCCTTCAGCACCTGGTGGTTGACACCGTAGACGATCGTCGCGTCGACGTCCTTGCCGCCCGGCGCCGAGATGATCACCTTCTTCGCGCCGCCCTTCAGGTGCGCCGACGCCTTCTCCTTGGTCGTGAACAGTCCGGTGCACTCGAGCACCACGTCGACGCCCAAGTCCTTCCACGGCAGCTCGGCCGGGTTGCGCAGCGCGAAGACCTTGATGCGGTCGCCGTCCTTGCCGTCGCGCCGGCCCGAGACGATCAGCGAATCGCCGTCGACCGCGACGCTGCCCGGGAACGGCCCGTGCGCCGTGTCGTGGCGCGTCAGGTGCGCGTTCGTCTCGGGCTTGCCGAGGTCATTGATCGCGACGATGCG
>DATMGW010000024.1:0-3257 GCA_035555295.1 Caldimonas sp. | reverse complement strand
GTCGCGATCGAAGCGCAGCATCACCCAGCTGACGCAGAAGATCACGACGAAGAGAAGGAACGCCACCGCCGAGGCGTTGCCGAGGTTCCACCAGCGAAAGCCCTCTTCGTACATCAGGTAGAGCATGCTGAAGGTGCTGCGCAGCGGGCCGCCCTGCGTCATCACGTAGGGCTCGGCGAAGAGCTGGAAGTAGCCGGAGACCGTGAGGATGCCGACGAGCACGAAGGTCGGCACGAGCATCGGCATCGTCACGTCGGTGAAGCGTCGCAGCGGCCCGGCGCCGTCCATGCGCGCCGCCTCGTAGAGCTCGCGCGGCACGGCCTGCAAGGCGGCCAGCAGGATGATCATGTTGTAGCCGAAGTTCTTCCAAGCGGCGAAAGCGATGATCGCCGGCATTGACCAGTGCGGGTCGCCGAGCCAGTCGATCGGGCCGAGGCCGATCGCCACGAGACCCTGGTTGACGAGGCCGTAGCGCGTGTGCAGCAGGTAGCGCCAGATCACGGCCACGGCGACGGCGGTCGTCACCACGGGCGCGAACAGCGAGGTGCGAAAGAACGAGTGCCAGCGCGCGAAGCGGGATTGGAGCAGCAACGCGGCGCACAGCGACAGCCCGATCGACACCGGCACGCCGACGCCGACGAAGTAGAGCGTGTTGCCCAGGGCCTGCCAGAAGAGTGGCGTCTGCAGCAGGTGCGCGTAGTTCTGAAGGCCGACGAAGCGCAGCGTCGACAGGTCGGCCAGCGCGTAGAGGTCGAAGTCGGTGAGGCTGAGCGCCAGGCCGGCCGCGACCGGCAGCGCGAAAAAGACGGCGATCACCAGCAGGGCTGGCCCGGCCAGGATCCAAGCCGCAGCGCCGCGCTTCGTCATGCCTGCCTGCTGAGCAGCCAGCGGCGCTTCTCGAGCAGCGCGTCGACCCAGCCATCGAGCTCCCGACAAGCAGCCTGCGCGTCCTGCCGCCCCTGGACGACGCGTTCGGCAGTGAGCTGCATCTCCTGGAAGATGCGCTCCCACTCGGGGATCTTGGGAGCTGCCCGCACGCGCTCAAGTTGCTGGGCGAACGCCTGCGAGGGCGGGTCGTTGGCAAGGGCCGGCGCTCGCCAGGCGCTGCGCCGCGGCGGCAGATCGCCGGTGAGAGCGTGGAAGCGCTGCATCGTCTCGGGCTCGCTCAGGAAGCTGATCAGCTTCCATGCGGCCTCCTTTCGGCGCGAGCCCTTGAAGATGACGAGGCTCGAGCCGCCGGCGGTCGATGCGCCCGGTCCGTCCGGGCCCGGCAATGGCGCAGCGGCCCAGTCACTTTGCCGCTCGGCCGGGAGCCTGCGCCGGAATTCGCCGATGTTCCACGGACCCGTGACGTAGAAGGCGAACAGGCCGCGGGCGAACTCGTCCCAGACGTTGGACACCTGCGTGTTCGTCATCCGCGGCGCCAGGTCGTCGCGAAAGACGCCGGCGTAGAAGTCGAGCGCACGCCGAAACGGCGGCTGCGAGAAGGCGCCGCGCGTGTCGCCGTCCATGAGCACCGGGCCTTGCTGCAGCGACAGCGCGAACAGCGGATCGGGTTCGTTGAGCGGCAGCAACGCGCCGTAGCTGCGCGCGCCGCCGAAGCGCCGGATGTCGGCCATCGCCGTGTGCCACTCCGACCAGGTCTGCGGCGGCCGCGCATGGCCGGCGGCGCGCAGCAGGTCGCTGCGATAGAAGAGCAGGCGCGTATCCACGTACCACGGCACGCCGAGCAGCCGGCTCGCACCGTTGGCGCCTGGCATCAGATTGGTGTCGAGGATGCCGGCGAAGTAGTCGTCGCGCGCAATGCCGGTGGCCGCCATCCGCTCGTCGAGCGGCTCCAGCGCACCGAGCGCGCTGAACTCCGGCAGCCAGGTGTTGCCCAGTTGGCAGAGGTCGGGCAAGGCATCGCCGGCGAAGGCGGTCAGGAGCTTTTCGTGCGCGGCCGTCCAGGGCAGCTGCTGGACGCGAACCTCGATGCCGGGATGGCGCGCACGGAAGGCCGCGAGCAACTCGACGACCACCTCGGCCTCGCGCCCCATCGCCCAGAAATCGAGCGGTCCCGTCGGGTCGGCGTTGCGGCGGCCACAACCGGCGAGCGAGCCGGCCAGCGCCACGGAGCCCCAGCCGATGCGTCGCATCGCGCCGCGGCGCCCTTCGCAGCCGGGAGAGGCTGCGGGCCGCGGCATCAGGTCGCCTGGTCGAGCCAGCCGCCAGTGAATCCGGCGCGAGCGAGGCCTCGCAGCAGTGGCGCGCACTTGCGCATGTCGTCCCAGACGAGCTGATTGCGATAGTTGCAGATCATGCCGAGGATCGGACCCTGGTCGATCCCGAGATAGTCGCGCGCGATCCAGCCGAAAGACGGATCGACACGGCCGTCGGAGAGGGCGACATCGGTCGCGGTGAAGCTGCGGTTGAACGAGTCGAGGAAGCCGAAACGGGAATAGATGTACTCGCCGTAGCGCGAGTGCATTTCCTCGGTGGCCGGGATGACGATCTCGGGCGCGAAAGGCAAGGACGAGACGGCGGCGGACGGCGCGATTGTCCCGTCGTCGACGGTGTGGACGCGGCCGGCGCCGCGCGCCGAGTAGTCGAGGAAGTAGCGCGACCGCCCCATGCGGTCGGTGAGGTGCATGGCGCCGGGGCCGTCGCAGGCGGTGAAGCCCCAGACGTTCGCGCCGTACTCGAACCAGCCCTTCGGATTGGCGATGGCGTAGGCCCGCTGCGCATAGGCGGCGCGCCGCGTGTTCTCGAAATAGTCGATGCCGCGCTCGCGCATGGTCGCGTCCTGGATGCCGCGAAAGTCGATCCACATGTGCGAGTACTGGTGTCCGAACAGTGGCGCGAAGCTCAGATGCTCGTAGCCCATGAAGCGGCCCCATGCGCCCTTGTAGCTGTTGGTCCAGGCGGTCCATGCGCCTTCGCCCACGGGGTGGCTGGGCGATCCGAGCGCGAGAAGCACAACCAGCATCGCCTCGTTGTAGCCCTGCCAGTCGTGCGGGATGAAGCCCGACTCGGGCTTCCAGCCCATGCTGACGAAGTCGCCCCGCACCTGCGCCCATTTCCAGTCGACGCGCCAGTAGATCGCATCGACCTCGGCGCGGATCTCGACCTCGTCGGGATGATCGGCATCGAAGTAGGCCTGGGCGTGCAGCATGCCGCCGATCAAGAGCGCGGTATCGACCGTCGACAGCTCGCTGCGGCCGGCGCGCAGGCCGGTCTTCATGTCGAGGAAGTGGTAGAAAAATCCCTTGTAGCCG
>DATMGW010000023.1:0-19718 GCA_035555295.1 Caldimonas sp. | reverse complement strand
TGCGTGCGGTTGAGGCTTTCGGCAAAACGGGTCGTCTGCCCGGCCGAGCTCGCGAGCGTCGCCGGCGCCGTGTTCTCGAGCGTCACGATGAGCACCTTGCCGTCGATCTGCGCGCGATAGCCGGCGGGCTGCTTGAGGTTGAGGACGAGGCGGGTCCGCTCGCCCGACTGCGCGACGTTGACCGAGCGCAGGTTGCCCTGGTTGATTTCGACGCTCGATTTGCCGAGCGCGTTCGTCACGCCGGGCAGGTCGATCGCGATGCGCGGCGGCGCCTGCACCGTGAAGCCGGCAGGAACCGCCTCGAGCGGCTCGCTCATCTCGATGCGGATGACTTCTGCACCCGCCTGCTGCGAGCTGTTGATGGCCTGGATGGTGTTTTCCGCCCATGCCGGAAGGGCCGCCCCCGCCGTCAAGAGGAGGACGAAGCATCGCGAGCGCCAGACAGCCATCGGTTTCTCCCACAAGCTCTTCATCGCGCCTTCTCCTGAAGCTGGAGGGCGCTGTTGCGCTCGATCCACTCGCCCGCCGCGTCTTGGACGATCTCGCGGTAGGCCACGTTGGTTTCGGAAATGTTCGTGATCTTTCCGTAGTTCTGGCCGAGGTAGTCGCCCGGCTTGACCTGATAGAGCAGGTTGTCGACCTTCAGGAGCGCAAACGGCCGGCCGTTGCGAACGACGCTTCCGACCATCGCCATGCTGTCCACCGGATAGGCCTCGAGCGGCTCCTTGCGCCGGTTGATCTCGGCGGCCAGGAGGGAATTCGGCTGCCGTGCCTCCTGCTTGAGCGCGACGGTGAGCTTTTGCGTGCTGAAGGGCTCGACCGCACCCAGGGCGGTGTAAGGCTGCGGGTTGAACTTCTTCGGCGGCGACAGCGGCTCGACGCTCGGCTTGACCTCGCGCTTTTGCTGTTCCATCCACTGTTGCAGCTCGTCCTGGTCGCCGCCGCAGGCGGCAAGAAGGAACGCCGCTGCGATGATCGCGCCACCGACGCGGCATGCACCAGACCGACGCAGCCACGTCATTTCTTCACCCCTGACTTGGCCTTGGCCGCGTTCCTGCGAATCTCCTCGAGCTCGGCAGCATCGAGGTAGCGATAGGTCCGCGCCGTCGCTTCCATGGAAAGTGCCCCGTTGGGATCCTTTCCGGTGGCGAGGGTCATGTTGTGCAGCGTGACGATGCGCGACAGGTTCGCGATGTCGGCGGCGAACGACCCGATGTCGTGATAGCGGCCGGAGACGCGGATCGCGATCGGCAGCTCGGCGTAATAGTCCTTGATCGCGACCTGGCCCGGGCGGAACAGCTCGAACTGCAGGCCGCGACCGAGGCCCGCCTGGTTGATGTCGGAGAGCAGCGCATCCATCTCGGCCTTGCCGGGCAACTGCTTTTCGAGCTGCGTCACGTATTCCTCGACCTGGAGCTTTTGCTTGCGCAGCTCGCTGAGGTTGACGGCTTGCGCGAGCTTGGCGCGATAGTCGTTCTTCAGCGCCGGCTCCTTGTTCTGCTCGGAGTCGAGCTCGTCGTGCGCGCTCGAAAGAAGCAGGAACCAGCCGACCACGACCATGGCGATCGCGACCACCGTCCAGGTCAAGGCCTTCGGCAGCAACGGCCACTGCCCGGGCTCGTTCGGATTGAGGCCGCGGAATTGCGACGCGGCGCCTTCGAAGACCGAGTTCAGGTCGACGTTGGCGGTCCTGCTCTTCGTGGCCATCGCGTCCTCAGGTCTTCGGCGCCGGCGCCGGCACCGGCGCGGTCGGCGCGGCGATTTGCCGCGCCGCGGGAATAGCCTGCGGCGCCGAGGCCGCGCTGTCCTGCGGGCGCTTGACGATCAGGCGAACCGAAAAGTCGAACAGGCGCTTTTGCTCGCGATTTGCTCCGATGACGGTCGTCGCCTTGCTCTCGACGAGCTCGGGGCGGACCAGCCATTCCGAGTTGTAGGCCGTGTTGCGAAGGAATTCCGAGACGCGTTCCTGCGTCTGCGCGACGCCGGCAACGCTGAGGTTTTGCCCGTCCTGCTTGACCGAGGTGATGTAGATCCCCTCGGGCACCTGGCGAACGAGCTCGTTCAGGACGTGGACCGGGACGTTGCGGTCGATCTGCAGGTCCTCGACCGCCTTCTGCCGTGCCTTCAGCGAGGCGATCTCGGACTTGAGGCTGGCGATGTCCTTGATCTGCGAATCCAGCTTGGCGATCTCGCCCTGGAGGAAGCCGTTGCGCTGCTGCTGGCCCGAGACGAGCTGCTCGACGACCAGGTACCAGACGCCGACGATCGCCAGCCCCGCGATTGCGGCTACGCCCAGGCCCGCGTAGAACGCGAGTTTCTTGCGTTTGCGCCGCTCCTCCCGGTGGGGGAGCAGGTTGATCATGATCACTGGACGAATCTCCGCATCGCCAGGCCGCACGCCGTCAGGTACGACGAGGCTTCGCGCCGCAGCTTGGCCTCGCGCACCGCCGAGCCGAGCTTCATGTTCTCGAAGGGATTCACGACCATCGAGGCGAACCCGGTCAATTCGGTGACACGATCCTTGAGGCCGGGCAGCGTGGCGGTGCCGCCGGCGAGCATCACGTAGTGCACCTTGTGGTGCGGCGTGCTGGTGAAGAAGTACTGCAGGGCACGGCCGATCTCCTGCGAGAGGCTGTCGACGAAGGGGGCGAGCAGCGACGTCTCGTAGTCGTCGGGCAGGTCGGCGGCGAGCTTCTTCTGCTCCGCCTCCTCGTAGGAGAAGCCGTATTGCCGCGAAATCAGCTGCGTCAGCTGCGAACCGCCGAACGCCTGGTCCCGGTCGTAGAGCATCTCGTCGTCGCGCAGCACCTTGAGGCTCGTCGTGTCGGCGCCGATCTCGAAGAGCGCGACCAACGCGTCCTTGCCTTCGTTCGGCAAACCCGCGACGACCCGGCTCATCGCCAGGCGCGAGGCGTGCGACTCGATGTCGAGCACGGCCGGCTTCAGGCCCGCCGCCTCGGCCAGACCCTGGCGGTCCTGGACGCGGTCCTTGCGCGAAGCGGCGATCAGGACCTCGACGTCGCCGACCGAGGTCGGGCTCGGGCCGATGACGCAGAAGTCGAGGCTGACCTCGTCGAGCGAGAACGGGATGTACTGGTTCGCCTCGGACTCGACCTGTATTTCGAGCTCTTCCTCGCGCAGACCGGCGGGCAACATGATCTTCTTGGTGATGACGGCCGATTGCGGCATCGCCATGACGACCTGGCGGGTCCGCGTCCCGCTCTTGGTCACCAGGCGCTTGACGGCCTCGGCGACTTCGTCGAACTTCTCGATCTGCCCGTCGGCGATCCAGCCTTTCTCGAAGCTTTCCGAGCCGAACCGCTCGAGAACGTAGTCGCCGTTGCTGGTCTGGCCCAACTCGACCAGCTTGACGCTCGACGAGCTGATGTCCAGCCCGATCATCGGCGGATGTTTGCGCCCCAGCAAAGTGTCCAGAAAGCTCACGGCGCCCCTTTTCCAGCTGCGAAAATCATAAGCGCTGGACTGTTAATAAGTTACTTCGATCCTAGCAGTAAAGCCTTTGATTACCAAAGCAAAAACCCCGGCGCAAGGGGCGTGCGCGTTGCAAATCTCACACGCAAAGCCTTGCTGACCCGAAGCCCTGAACAGCCTGCGCGACGGACCGATTTGATGCCCTCATTGCGACCCGAGCCGCTGGCCCCGCGGACCGTCCCGTGGGATGCCACTTTCTATAATGCGCCCTCGATGCAGGTTCACATGTGACTGAATCCGACAGCGCCGAGGCACGCTCCTCCGGCGGTTCTCCCCCCGCAGGTTCAGCGTTCGCCCTCGCGCCGTGGCTCAGCTGGCTGCTGCGCGCGCTGGCCGGACTGGTCGGCCTCGGGGTCGCGGCGGTCGTTGCGGCGGCGCTGATCGGCGCGATCGCGCTTGCCGTTTCGTATCCGAACCTGCCCGAGATCGACAGCCTCACCGACTACCGGCCGAAGCTGCCGATGCGCGTCTTCTCCGCCGACGGGGTGCTGCTCGGCGAGTTCGGCGAGGAGCGGCGCAACTTCGTGCCGATCGGCGAGATTCCCAAGGTCATGCAGGACGCGGTGCTCGCCGCCGAGGACGCGAAGTTCTATCAGCACAGCGGCGTCAACTACGTCAGCGTGATCCGCGCCGGCCTCGCCAACTTCGGCGAAGGACACAACGCGCAGGGCGCTTCGACGATCACGATGCAGGTCGCGCGCAATTTCTATCTCTCGACCGAGAAAACATTTACTCGCAAGATCTACGAGATGTTGCTGGCGCTGAAGATCGAGAGCGTCCTGACGAAGGAGCAGATTCTCGAGGTCTACATGAATCACATCGCGCTCGGCCAGCGCGCATATGGATTCGCGTCGGCGAGCGAAATCTATTTCGGCAAGCCGCTCAAGGACATCACGGTCGCCGAGGCGGCGATGCTCGCCGGCCTGCCGAAGGCGCCGTCGGCGAACAACCCGATCGTCAACCCCGAGCGGGCGACGATCCGGCAGCGCTACATCATCGAGCGCATGCTCGACAACGGCTTCATCTCGCCCGAGCAGCGCGATGCGGCGCTCAAGCAGGTGCTCAGGTACCGGGCGCCCTCGGAAGTCGCGGTGCACGCCGAATACGTCGCCGAGACGGCGCGGCAGATGATCTTCAACCAGTACGGCCCGGAAGCCTATACGCGCGGCCTGAACGTCTACCTCACCCTCGATTCCGCCGAGCAGTCGCTCGCCTATCACGCCCTGCGCAAGGGAATCATGGAGTACGAGCGCCGCCAGGTCTATCGCGGCCCGGAGGACTACGTCGACCTCCCCGCCGACGCCAGGGAGTTCGACGCGCGGATCGCCGAGGCCCTGCAGGACTTTCCCGACAACGACGAGCTGAAGGCAGCCGTGGTCACCGAAGCCTCGGCGAAGAAGGTGGTGGCCGTGCTGCAGAGCGGCCAGAGCATCACGATCGTCGGCGAGGGCCTGAAACCGGCGACTTCGGCGCTCGCGGCCAAGGCCAACCCGAAGACGCAGATCCGACCCGGCGCGGTCGTGCGGCTGATTCGCGGCGCCAAGGGCGACTGGTCGATCACGCAGCTGCCCGAAGTCGAGGGCGCGTTCGTCGCCATGGATCCGCGCACGGGCGCCGTGCGCGCGATGGTCGGCGGCTTCGACTACTCGAAAAGCAAGTTCAACCACGTGACCCAGGCCTGGCGCCAGCCCGGCTCGAGCTTCAAGCCCTTCATCTATTCGGCAGCGCTCGAAAAGGGCTTCACGCCGGCGACCGTGATCAACGATGCGCCGCTCTTCTTCGACGCCGGCTCGACCGGCAGCCAGCCGTGGGAGCCGAAGAACTACGACGGCACCTTCGAGGGCCCGATGACGCTGCGGCGCGGCCTGGCGAAGTCGAAGAACATGATCTCGATCCGCATTCTGAAGTCGATCGGCCCGGCCTACGCGCAGCAGTGGATCACCCGTTTCGGCTTCGACGCCGAAAAGCACCCGGCGTACCTGACGATGGCGCTCGGCGCCGGCTCGGTGACGCCGCTGCAGATGGCAAGCGCCTACAGCGTCTTTGCCAACGGCGGCTATCGCGTCAACCCTATCCTGATCAATCGGATCACCGATTCGAAGGGGCATCCGGTCAACGAAGCGCGTATCCCCGTGCTCGACGAATCGATGCGCACCCTCGACGCGCGCAACGCCTTCGTCATGACCAGCCTGCTCCAGGAAGTGACGCGCTCGGGGACGGCGGCCAAGGCGCAGGCGGCGTTGAAGCGGCCCGACATCTACGGCAAGACCGGGACGACCAACGATTCCCTCGACGCCTGGTTCGCCGGCTGGCAGAAGAACGTCGTCGCCGTCGTCTGGATGGGCTACGACACGCCGCGCAAGCTCGGCGATCGCGAAACCGGCGGCGGGCTGGCCCTGCCGATCTGGATCGACTACATGACGACGATGCTCAAGGGCGTCCCGGTGCAGGAGCCCGCGCCGCCCGAAGGCGTCGTCAGCGTCAACGGCGAGTGGTACTTCGAGGAATACGCGCGCGGCGGCGGCGTGAGCAGCGTCGGCCTCGAAGACAAGGCGCCGGCGCCGCCGAGCGAAGAAGAGCGCAACTCGATCCTCGACCTGTTCCGGCGCTGAGGGAGCGCGGCGCCGCGCTCAGGGCTCGAAGCGGAGCGCGCGCCCGGCCAGCTCGCTGGCGCAGGAGGACAGCACGGCGAAGAACTCGCCGCCGTCGCGCCCGTCGATCCAGGCGCCACCTGCAGCCTTGAAGTGAAAGCCGCCCGAAGGCGCGGCGAGCCAAAGCTCGTGTAACGGCGGCTGCGTGTTGATGACAATCCTGGCGCCGCCGGGAAAGGCCAGCTCGAGCAGGCCACCGGTGCGCTCGGCGTCGATGTCGATCACGTCGTCCTGCAGCAGCCGATCGACGGTCGCCTCGACGCTGGCGAACGCAGCGCGGGTGCGGGCGTCGTATTCGGCATCGCTGAGGCGCTCGGGAACGATGGTCATGCTCGGTAAAATCGAAAGATGCAACGGCACGATACGAGTGTAGTGGCCCGGGCGGCGCGAGCGGCGAGCATGGCCTTGCTGTGCACGGGCTTCGCGGCGCTGCCGGCTTGCGGCCTGAAGGGTCCGCTCGTCGCGGCGACGCCTGCGCCCGCCCCGTCGGCGGCATCGGCGGCGGCGCGTTGATGCCGCTTCCCGGCGCACCCGAGCTCGCTTATCGCGGCCGGACGCTGCATCTGGAAGGCGCCGCCCTGACCGATCTGGCGCTGCGCTTCGGCACGCCGCTGTACGCCTACTCGTGCGCCGCGATGGCGCGCGCGCTCGCCGGATACCAGCGCGCCCTCGCCGGGCGCGATCATCTGCTCTGCTACGCCATGAAGGCGAACTCGAGCCTCGCCGTCCTGCAGTGGTTCGCCCGTCACGGCTGCGGCTTCGACATCGTCTCCGGCGGCGAGCTCGAACGCGCGCTCGCCGTCGGCGCCGACCCCGGCCGCGTCGTCTTCTCCGGCGTCGGCAAGACCCGGCCGGAGATGGCGCGGGCGTTGGCCGCCGGCGTCATGTGCTTCAACGTCGAGAGCACCGCCGAGCTCGACGTCTTGTCCGACGTGGCGGCGACGAGCGGGCGGACCGCTCGCGTCAGCCTGCGCGTCAACCCCGATGTCGACGCGAAGACGCATCCCTACATCTCGACCGGGCTGCGCGACAACAAGTTCGGCATCGCCCACGCGGGCGCCCTCGCCGCCTTTCGGCGCGCCGCGCAATTGCCGGGCCTCCAGGTCGTCGGCATCGATTGCCACATCGGCTCGCAGATCGCCGCGACCGAGCCTTACCTCGAGGCGCTGGCGCGGCTGCTCGATCTCGTCGAGGAGGTCGAAGCCGCGGGCATCCCCCTGGCGCACGTCGACGTCGGCGGTGGGCTCGGCATCACCTACGCCGACGAGGCGCCGCCTGCGGCCGAAGAGCTCGTCGCCCGGCTCCTCGAATGCATCGACGCGCGCGGCCATGCGCACCGCAAGCTCATCTTCGAGCCGGGCCGCTCGCTGGTCGGCAACGCCGGCGTGCTCGTCAGCGAAGTGCTCTACGTCAAGCCGGGCGAGGCGAGGAACTTCTGCATCGTCGACGCGGCGATGAACGACCTCATGCGCCCGGCGATGTACGACGCCTGGATGCGCATCGTCGAGTGCGAGCGCGATGGCGGGGAGCCGCAGGTCTGGGACGTCGTCGGGCCGATCTGCGAATCGGGCGACTGGCTGGGTCGCGACCGAACGCTCGCCGTCGCGCCGGGCGATCACATCGCCGTGCTGTCGGCGGGTGCGTACGCGATGAGCATGGCGAGCAACTACAACACGCGCGGGCGCGCTGCCGAGGTCCTGGTCGACGGCGACCGTGCCGTGCTCATCCGCGACCGCGAAACGCCGGCCGACCTGATGCGCGGCGAACACCTGCTGCCGCCGGCGTAGGGCGCGGGCGACGAGGACTCAGATCCGGCCTTCTTCGACGGCGTGACAGGCGACGCGGGCGCTGCCGAAGGCGAGCAACGCCGGCCGCTCGACGCGGCAGCGGTCGTTGCCATGCGGGCAGCGTGGATGGAAGGTGCAGCCGCTCGGCGGATTGAGCGGGTTCGGGACTTCGCCCTGCACCGGCGTGCGCGCCCTGCCGCTCATGTGGATATCCGGGATCGCATCGAGCAGCATGCGTGTGTACGGATGGCGCGGCGCCGCGAACAGCGTCGCCTTGGCGGCGATCTCGACGATGCGACCGAGGTACATCACGCCGACCTGGTCGCTGACGTGGCGAACGACGGCGAGGTTGTGGGAAATGAAGAGATAGGTCAGGCCCTGCTTGCCCTGCAGGTCCTTCATGATGTTGAGCACCTGCGCCTGCACCGACACGTCGAGCGCCGAGGTCGGCTCGTCGCAGACGAGGAAGTCGGGCTCGGTGGCAAGGGCCCGGGCGATCGAGATGCGCTGGCGCTGGCCGCCGGAGAACTGGTGCGGGAACTTCTCGGCGTCGGCGGCGGCCAGGCCGACCGAGGCGAGCAGCGCGCCGACCCGGTCGACGAGCGCCTTCTCGCGGTCCGTCGCCGAGGCTTCGCCGCCTTCGCCGAAGCCGTGCTCGCGCAACGGCTCGGCGACGATCTCGCGGACCTTCCAGCGCGGGTTGAGGCTCGCGTACGGATCCTGGAAGATCATCTGCATGCGACGCCGGATCGACGCCGGACGCGCACCGCCGGCGCCGACCGTGTCGACGCCGTCGAAGACGACGCGCCCGCGGGTCGGCGTGTAGAGGCCGACGAGCAATCGCGCCACCGTGCTCTTGCCACAACCCGATTCGCCGACCAGCGCCAGCGTCGTGCCGCGCTGAATCGTGAAGCTGACGTCGTCGACGGCGTGGACGAACTGGCGCGGCCTGCGATCGACGACGCGGTTCAGCCAGGGCGCGGACACGTCGAAGGTCTTGGCCAGCCCCTCGACCTCGACCAGCGGGGGCTCGATCTCGGCGACAACAGCGCTCATGCCGCCGCCCGCAACGGCTCGGCGTGCAGCCAGCACGCGGCGCGCGTCGCGCCGGCGGGCAACAGGTCGGGCCGCTCGACGCGGCAGCGATCGAAAGCCTGCGGGCAACGCGGGTTGAACGCACAGCCCGACGGAATGGCGGTGAGACGCGGCATCGCGCCGTCGATCTGCAACAGGCGTGCACGATCCTCGTCCATCGCCGGGATCGATCCCATCAGCCCGGTGGTATACGGATGCGCCGGCGCGTGGATGACCGAGCCGACCGGCCCGATCTCGACGATGCGGCCGGCGTACATCACGGCGACGCGGTCGCAGGTCTCAGCGATCACGCCCATGTCGTGGGTGACGAGCATCACCGCCGCCCCGTGCTCCTTGCACAGCCGCTTGAGCAGAGAAATGATCTGCGCCTGGATCGAGACGTCGAGCGCCGTCGTCGGTTCGTCGGCGACGATGAGGCGCGGCTCGCCGGCCAGGGCCAGGGCGATCACGACGCGTTGCCGCATCCCGCCCGAGAACTGGTGCGGATACTGCTCGAGGCGCTCCTCGGCGGCGGGAATCCCGGTTTCCTGGAGCAGGCGAACGGCCCGGCGCCGCGCTTCGGCGGCGTTCACCGGCAGGTGCGTCCGGATCGTCTCGACGAGTTGCTGCCCGATCGTGTAGAGCGGGTCGAGCGAGGTCAGCGGATCCTGGAAGATGGCGCCGATCGAACGCCCGCGGACCTTGCGCATCTCCTCGTAGGGCAAGGCATCGATGCGGCGTCCATCGAAGCGGATCTCGCCCGCGGCGATCCGCCCGGGCGGATCGAGCAGGCCGATGATCGCCGCACCGGTGAGCGACTTTCCCGCGCCCGACTCACCGACGACGCCCAGGATCTCGCCCGGCGCGATCTCGAACGAGACGTCGTCGAGCGCGACGAGCGTGCCGCGGCGCGTCGGAAATTCGACCCGGAGGTGACGGACGTCGAGCAGCGGGTCGGCCATGAGCGAACCGGCCTCAGGACGAGCTCGGCGGTGTGCAACCGGGCACGGGCTCCTGATAGTCGATGCGCACGTTGAAGTCGGAGTCGAGCTTGTTGGCCTTCACCGCGACCAGGTAGTAGCGCGTGCACGGCGCGACCTCGAGCGCCAGCGTCCGCTGCTCGCCGATGCCGCCGGCGCCCCCAGGCGGGCCCTGCACGGTGACCTGGCGCAGGCCCGGGTCGACCAGCGCCGGCTTAAACACGTTGTCCTTGCCGTCGACGCGGATGATCGATACCGGGTAGGTATCGATCGGAGTGCGGAAATAGCGATACCCGGAGAGTTGCGAGTAGTGATAGTCGGTACTCGCGCAGGCCGCCAGCGCGCACGAGGCGGCCAGCAGCGCGGCGGAACACAGGAAGGTCGATGAATGACGCATGGTCGACTCCTTGGCAGATACGGGAAATGTACTTCGACCGCCAGCGCTGGCGCGGGTTCAATGCATCGGGCAGACAGTCGCCGAGCCAGGTCGATGCCGTCAACGCAGGCGCGGGTTCAATGCGTCGCGCAGCCAGTCTCCGAACAGGTTGATGCTGAGCGCGATCAGGACCAGCATCGAGCCGGGAAAGATCACCAGCCACCAGGCGCCACTGAAGAGCTGCTTGTTGCCCTCGTTGATGAAGGTGCCCAGCGATGGCGAGGTCGGCGACACGCCGACGCCGAGGAAGGAAAGCGTCGCCTCGGCCAGGATCGCCGTCGCGACCTGGATCGTCGAGAGCACGAGCACCGGCCCCATGACGTTGGGCAGCACGTGCTTGCGCATGATGCGCAACGGCGAGACGCCGATGACGCGCGCCGCCTGGACGTACTCCTTGTGACGCTCGACCATCGTCGAGCCGCGCACGGCGCGGGCGTACTGCACCCAGCCGGGCAAGGCGATGGCGATGATCAGCACGCCGAAGGCCAGCGTGTCGTGCGCGGCCGGGAACAGCGCATGTCCGACGCCGGCGATGAGCAGCGCGATCAGGATCGACGGGAACGACAGCATGACGTCGCAGATGCGCATGATGAGCGCGTCGAGCCGGCCACCAGCGTAGCCGGAGACCAGCCCCAGGGTGACGCCGATCAGGAGCGAAAGCACGACCGACGCACCGCCGACGAACAGCGAGATCTGCGCACCGTACATCAGGGCCGAGAGGACGTCGCGACCCTGCTCGTCGGTACCGAGCAGGTACTTCGCCGTGCCGCCGGCCATCCAGGCCGGCGGCAGCATCGAGTCGCCGAGCTCGAGCGTCGCCAGGTCGGTCGGGTTATGCGGGGCGACCCAGCCGGCGAAGACGGCGCAGAAGATGCACAGGAGCGCCACCGCGGCCGAACCAACCGCCATCGGCGAGGTGCGAAACGAGTGCCAGACGTCGCCGTCGATGAATCGCGCCAAGCGGCCGGGTGCCGACGCGGACGCCGGGGCCGGGGCCGGAGGCGGAAGATCGCGCCGCGCCGGCTCCATGCCGGCGGAGCCGCCCGGGACGCCGTCGGCGACTACTTCGATTTCAGCGTGATCCACTTGAAGAACATGCGGTTGTCGGGCAGCTGGACCAGGCTGACGCGGTTGACGAAGCCCCAGGCCAGCGCCTGCTGGTGCAACGGGATGTGGCCGACGTCGTCCTGGTGGATCTTGAACGCCTCGCGGATCATCTCATTGCGCTTCTTCTCGTCGGTCTCCGACTGGATCTTCTGCGTCAGCTCGTCGAGCTTCGGATTGCTGTACGAGCCGAGATTGAACTGGCCCTGGCCCTTGTCGTTCGGCGTGGCCATGAGGTTCGTGAGCGCGTCGTGCGAATCGCCCGTCGAAGGCGTCCAGCCGAGCAGGTAGAAGCTCGTGTCGCGGCGCAGGATCTTCGGAAAGTACGTCACCTTCGTTTCGGCCATCAGGTTGACCTTGACGCCGATGCGCGCGAGGTTGGCCGCCACCGCCTGGCAGATCGCCGCATCGTTGACGTAGCGATCGTTCGGGCAATTCATGCCGACTTCGAAGCCGCCCGGGTAGCCGGCGTCGGCGAGCAACTTCTTGGCGGCCTCGGTGTCATAGGGCAAGCGCTTGTTCATGTCGGCCTGGAAGCCGCGCACTCCCGGCCCGACCATGAGCGCCGTCGGCGTCGCCGCGCCGCGCATCACGCGCGCCTTGATCGCCTCGATGTCGATCGCCTGATAGAAGGCTTGTCGCACGCGCTTGTCCTTGAACGGGTTCTTGCCCTTGACGCTCGAGAACTGCAGCTCGTCGCGCTTCTGGTCCATGCCGAGGAAGATCGTGCGCAGCTCCGGGCCCTGCAGCACGGTGAAGCCGCCGGCCGACTTGATGCGCTCGACGTCCTGCAGCGGCACCGGCTCCATCATGTCGATCTCGCCCGAAAGCAGGGCGGCGACGCGAGTCGAGTCGTTGCCGATCGGCGTGAAGACGACCTCGTCGAGGTTGCTGTCGATCTTGTCCCAGTAGTTGAAGTTGCGGACCAGCGTCGTGCGCACCGAAGGCTGCCGCTCGCGCAGGCGAAACGGCCCGGTCCCGTTCGACTTGAAGCTGGCCGTGTTCTCGATGCCCTTGCGCCGGTCGACCGGGACCTCGGCCTTGTTGTCCTCGCACCATTTCTTGCTCATGACGTAGACGTTCGAGATCACGTCAGGAAGGATCGGATACGGCGCATTGGTCTCGATCTCGACCGTGAAGTCGTCGATCTTGCGCACGGTCTTGAAGGACTGCGTGTAGCCCTTCATGTCGGAGCCTTCGCCGGCGGCGCGCTTGAAGGTGAAGACGACGTCGTCTGCCGTGAACGCCGTGCCGTCGTGGAATTTCACCCCCTTGCGCAGGTCGAAACGCCAGACGGTCGGCGTCGTCTGCGTCCACTTGGTGGCGAGCAGCGGCACCAGTGCCATCTTCCGGTCTCGACCGACGAGCGGCTCGTAGACACTCGCGGTGAAGCCCAGTTGCAGGCTCTCGTTGAGCGAATGCGGATCCATCGACTGGACGTCGCCCTGGTTGGCGACGCGCAAGGTCACGGCCTGCGCCCACGAGACGGCGAAAGCAAGAGATGCGGCAAGGAGAGCGGGAGCGAATTTCTTCATTGGTGATTTCCAGGCAGGCATTCGATCAGTGGGCGCCAGTCGGCTTCTCGACACGCAGGCGCGGGTCGACGGCGAAATAGAGCAGGTCGACGACGAGGTTGATGACGACGAAGATGAGCGCGATCAGGCACAGGTAGGCGGCCATGACGGGTATGTCGGCGAAGGTGACCGCCTGGATGAAGAGCAGTCCCATACCCGGCCACTGGAAGACCGTCTCGGTGATGATGGCGAAAGCGATCAGCGAGCCGAGCTGCAGCCCGGTGATCGTGATGACCGGGACGAGCGTGTTCTTGAGGGCGTGGCCGAAGTAGACGGCGCGGTCGGGCAGGCCGCGGGCGCGGGCGAACTTGATGTAGTCGGCGCGCAGGACCTCGAGCATCTCGGCGCGAACGAGCCGCATGATCAACGTGAGCTGGAAGACGGCCAGCGTGATCGACGGCAGGATCAGGTGCTTCACGCCGTCGATGCTGGTCAGGCCCGTCGTCCAGGGCCCGAACGCGACGACCTCGCCGCGACCGAAGCTCGGCAGCCACTTCAGCGTCACGGCGAAGATCAGGATGAGCAGGATGCCGATCAGGAAGGTCGGCAGGGAGACGCCGATCAGCGAGACCGTCATCATCGTCTGCGACAGGAAAGTGCCGCGCTTGAGGGCGGCGTAGACACCCATCGGAATGCCGAAGACGAGCGCGATCAGCGCCGCCAGAAACGACAGCTCGAGCGTGGCCGGCAACCGCTCGGCGATCAGCGACGAGACTTTGCGCCCCTGGCGCAGGCTGAGCCCGAACTCGCCGCGAACCGCGTTGCCGACGAAGCGGGCGAACTGGACCGGAAACGGCTGGTCGAGGCCCAGATCGGAGCGCAACTGCTGGCGTTGCGCCGGAGTCGCATCCTGGCCCAGGATGTTCGTCACCGGATCGCCGACGAACTGGAACAGCATGAAGGCGATGAAAGCCACCGTCAGCATGACGAGGATGGCCTGGAGGAGGCGGCGAAGGACGAAAGCGAGCATGAGGGAGGGGCGATCAGAGCAAAAGGTGCGCCATGCGTCAAAGGGGATTGCCCGCATCGGGACCATGAAAAAGGCCGCCCGAAGGCGGCCTTTGAAGTACTGACCATCGAGCTCGCTCGAGGCGAGCGGTCGATCAGAAGAAGTGGCGAACGCCGAGTTCCCAGCCCTTCGACTTGCCGCCCGCGGTCGGCGCGGCACTGATCGTCGAGCCGCCGGAGACCGAAGCCCGCGACAGATCGCCGTTGTCGAGGATCGAACCCGTCGTGTAGATCGCCGTGCGCTTCGACAGGTTGTACTGGTACGTGGCCTTCCACTGGCTGATCTTGTTCGACTCGCCGGTGTTCGCCTTCAGCTTGCTGTAGTCGTAGCCGAAGTGAACCTCGCCCTGACCCATCGGAACGATGATGCTCGGATGGAAGCGGTCTTCCTTGTAGTTGTCGAGCTTGTCGTGCTCGTAGTAGCCCATCAGCTTCAGGAAGCCGAAATCGTAGACGCCGCCGACGTTCCACGTCTTCTGGTGGCCGCCGCCAACGTCCAGACCTGACGGAATGGAAAACCCTTGATCGGCGTACGCAACGGCGACGTCGAACGGCCCGGCAGCAAAGCCGAACCGGCCGCCCCAGTAGCGTCCCGGCTTGTCGGCCGTCGTTCCGCCTTCGGCCGCCGCGACCATCGCCTGACCGTACCAGCCGCCCAGGTTCGACGGCAGGAAGTAGCCGATCGAGTTGTCCTGGCGCGTGCCGTTGTAGGCTTGCGCGACGTTCAGCGAGCTGCCCAGACCGTTCGTGCCGAACGCGTCATAGATCGTCTCGTTCCAGAACGTCGGGGTGTAGTCGCGACCGAGGCGCAGTTCGCCCATGTTGCTGTACAGGCTCAGCGTCGAGCGACGATTCCAGAACTTGGAGTTCGCCGTACCGGTGTCGGCATTGACGCCGGCGAGCAAGGTGAAGCCGGCCTTCAGGCCGCCGCCCAGGTCTTCAATGCCGCGAAAACCGAGCTGGCTGCTGTTGATACCGTCCTGGCTCAGCGACAGGCGCTTGTCCGACCCGTCGTTCTTGACGTATTTGGCACTGAGGTCGACCGTGCCGTAGAGAGTGACCGAAGACTGCGCCGACGCAGCGCCGGCAAAAGCGCCCAATACCGCGAGAGCGAGCAGAGATTTTTTCATTGCGACTATCTCCTAGGTTGAACAAGAGGTCCCGATCACCAATCACCCGCGCTGGAGCAGATCAGGCACAACCCCCTTTGCGGAAGTTGTACGTATTGCACCAGAGGGGCCCGATGCTGCAAAGCCTTGCCGAGCAAAAAAAGGGCTTATGTTGTCTTGGCACAACGAGGATTTCGCCGGATGTATCGGCCTCATCGCGGTATCCTCGCGCCGCCGATGACGCCTCCAGGACACTCCGCCGCCGACCGTGCGCTCGCCGTGGTCGACCAGGCTTTGCGCGCGCTGACGAGCACGCCCTCGCCCGGGCGCCCGAGGCCAGTTTCGCCGGCTCCGGAGATGCCCCTCGACGATTCTTCGCGGCGCGCTTCGGGAGCGTTGATGCGGGTCAACCATGTCGGAGAGGTCTGCGCTCAGGCGCTGTACAGCGCCCAGGCGCTGGCGACCTCCGACAACGTGCTGCGGCGCCAGTTCCAGGCGGCAGCCGCGGAGGAGTCCGATCACCTCGCCTGGACTTCGGAGCGCTTGCGCGAGCTCGGTGCGCGACCGAGCCTGCTCAATCCGTTGTGGTACCTCGGCGCGTTCACGATCGGCCTGGTCGCGGCGCGCGCCGGGAGCGCGGCGAGCCTCGGCTTCGTCGTCGAGACCGAGCGCCAGGTCGAGCGGCATCTCGAGGAGCACCTCGATCGGCTGCCCGCCGCCGATCTCGCCTCGCGTGCGATCGTGACGCAGATGAAAGACGACGAAGCGCGCCATGCGCTTGCCGCGCAGCAGGCGGGAGCGGCCTCGCTGCCCTGGCCCGTGCGCGTTGCCATGCGCGCCGCCGCGCGCGTCATGACGACGACGGCTCACTACCTCTGAGCGCGTTCGCTGCTGGCCGGCGCCGATCCCGCCGGCCGGATCTCGAAGCTCGTCGTGATCTCGGCCGTCTTGCCGAGCATGATCGTCGCCGAGCAATACTTCTCGTGCGACAGCGCGATCGCCCGCTCGACGGCGGCAGGTGACAGTGCCATGCCCGTCACCACGAAGTGGAGCCCGATCTTCGTGAACACCTTGGGATCGCTCGGCGCACGCTCAGCGCTCACCTTCACGCGACAGCCGCGCACGTCGTGCCGCCCGCGCCGCAGGATGAGGACGACGTCGTAGGCGGTGCAGGCGCCGGTTCCGGCGAGCACCGTTTCCATCGGCCGGGGCGCGAGATTGCGGCCCCCGCCGTCGACCGCGCCGTCCATCGTCAGCAAGTGCCCGCTGCCGGTCTCGGCGCTGAAAGCCATGCCGCTTTCGGGCAACCAGTCGATCGTGCACTCCATTTCCGCTCACCTCCTTCGATCGATATTGCACTGCAACAAAAAACGCCCTACACTCGTTTTCAGCCGGTCGACGTCGCGTGCGCTGTCAAGGCTCACGCCATCGCCGGGCCGATTGTCTCCTCCACCTCCTCCATTGGTGGATTCAGCCCAAGGCAGCGATGCCTTGGGCTTTTTTCTGCGCTTCGGGGCGCGCTTTCCCCGCTCTTCGCGGGCCGGCGCCGCGTATGATGCGGCGCCGCAATCGTCAGCCGCTCAAAGACACCACAAGGCATGGCGACATCACCCCGCAAACCCGTGTCGCGCAAGCCTCGGCAGCGCCCCCTGCCGCTTGCCGGCTACCTGCAGAAGGTGCTGACGGCCCGGGTCTACGACGTGGCGATCGAATCGCCGCTCGATCCGGCGCCGCGCCTTTCGGCGCGCCTCGGCAACCGGGTCCTCTTCAAGCGCGAAGACACGCAACCCGTCTTCAGCTTCAAGCTGCGCGGCGCGTACAACAAGATGGTGCATCTGCCGGCGCCGGCCCTCAGCCGCGGCGTGATCTGCGCGTCGGCCGGCAACCACGCCCAAGGCGTCGCCCTGGCTGCGCACCGACTCGGCTGCAAGGCGCTCGTCGTCATGCCGACGACGACGCCGTCGCTGAAGGTCGCCGCCGTGCGCGCTCTCGGCGGCGAGGTCGTGCTGCACGGCGACAGCTATTCCGACGCGCACGCGCATGCCCTCGAGCTGGAGGCTGCGAAGGGCCTGACCTTCGTCCATCCCTTCGACGATCCCGACGTGATCGCCGGACAGGGCACGATCGCGATGGAGATCCTGCGCCAGCATCAGGGGCCGATCGACGCGATCTTCGTCGCCGTGGGAGGCGGCGGACTGATCTCGGGAATCGCCGCCTACGTCAAGGCGGTGCGGCCCGAGATCCGCATCGTCGGCGTGCAGATGAACGACTCCGACGCGATGCTGCGCTCGATCCGCGCCGGCCGCCGCGTCCGCCTCGACGACGTCGGCCTTTTCTCCGACGGCACCGCCGTGCGATGGGTCGGCGCCGAAACCTTTCGCCTCGCGCGCCGGCTCGTCGACGAGTGGATCGTCGTCGACACCGATGCCGCGTGCGCTGCGATCAAGGACGTCTTCGAGGACACGCGCAGCATCCTCGAGCCGGCCGGTGCGCTGGGCGTCGCGGCGATCAAGCAATACGTGCAGAAGCGGCGGACCAAGGGCGAGACCTACATTGCCATCGCCTGCGGTGCGAACATGAACTTCGACCGCCTGCGCTTCGTCGCCGAGCGCGCCGAAGTCGGCGAGGAGCGGGAGGCGCTGTTCGCCGTCACCATTCCCGAAGAGCGCGGGAGCTTCCGGCGTTTCTGCGAGCTGATCGGACCGCGCGCCGTGACCGAGTTCAACTACCGGATCTCCGATGCCGACCAGGCGCACGTCTTCGTCGGCATCGCCACGATCGACCGGGCCGAGTCGGCCCGCCTGGCGCGACGCTTCGCGAGCCACGGCTTTCCCACCCTCGACCTGACCGGAGACGAGCTGGCCAAGGAGCACGTGCGTCACATGGTCGGCGGGCGCAGCGCGCTGGCCCGTGACGAGCGGCTCTATCGCTTCGTCTTCCCGGAGCGGCCCGGAGCGCTGATGCGATTCCTGTCGAGCATGCCCGCGGGCTGGAACATCAGCCTGTTCCACTACCGCAACCAGGGGGCCGACTATGGCCGGATCCTGGTCGGCATCCAGGTTCCGCCTGCCGACGAGACGGCGTTCCGCGACTTCCTCGAGACGCTGCACTATCCCTGCGCCGACGAGACCGGCAATCCCGCGTACCGGTTGTTCCTGCAGTAGGCGGTTCGCGCTGTCGCTCGCTATTGCGAGCGGATGTTGTCAGCGGCGGGGAGGCCCGGATTGATCGGCGGATTGAGTGCTGCCGCCGGAGGCGTGCTCTGCGCCTGCGTTGCAGGCACCGGCGCGGAGCCGAGCGCCGGCGCGGGCGGCGGTAGCGGGACCGGCGCCGCTGCGGGCAGCGGCGAAGGCCGCGCCGGCAGGCCCGTTTGCGAGCCGGGGACGGGAAGCGCACCGGTCGCCGCCGCGTTCAAGGGCGGCATCTCGAGCAGAACGCTGCGCGATCCTTCGGCCGGCCCGAGCGAAGCCGTGCGCAGCCCGACCGACTGCAGCACGAGCTTGCTGTCGAGGCGCGACCCGACCGCGAAGGCCCTGGCCGGCTTGCCGTCGACGGCGATCAGCGCCAGACCGTAACGCCCCGAGCCCTCGGCCGACTTCGACTTCGGGGCCATGACGCCGACGAGGCGAAAGCGTGACGGCGCTTCGGGCAGCGCCTCGGGCAGCGCGGCGACCGTCACCGGGGCACCGAAGAGCCGCGCCAGATCGCCGCGCAACGGCGTCGCTCGATCGATCGGCACCGCGTAGGCCGGCGCCCGCGGCGCCTGCACGCCGAAGCGAAGCGCCCAGAACATGGCGGTCGCGGCAACGAGCGACCAGATCACGAACGCCGAGACTCGCGCGTACATGCGCGGATTATGATCGAGCGTCTATGCCCACGAGGCGCCTGCCCGGTAGAACTCCACGATGCGCGTGACGATGAAATCCCTCCGCCACAGACGCGGCTTCACCCTGATCGAGCTGATGGTCGTTCTCGTCATCATCGGCGTGCTGGCCGCCCTGATCGTCCCCAACATGCTCGACCGCGCCGACGACGCGCGCGTCACTGCGGCGCGCACCGACGTCAACAACCTGATGCAGGCGCTGAAACTCTACAAGCTCGACAACCTTCGCTATCCGACCGCCGAGCAAGGCCTGCAGGCGCTCGTCGCCAAGCCGACCGTCGGCCCGATCCCGCCGAACTGGCGGCCGTATCTCGACAAGCTGCCGAGCGACCCCTGGCGCCATCCGTACCAGTTCGCCAATCCCGGGCTGAAGGGCGAGATCGACGTCTACAGCTTCGGTGCCGACGGCGTCGTCGGCGGCGAAGGCCGCAATGCGGACATCGGCAACTGGCAGTGAGCGCCGCCGGCGCCGCGTCCGCGCGAGCGGCTTCACCCTGATCGAGCTGATGGTGGTGGTCGCGATCATCGCGATCGCCACGGCCATGGCCAGCCTGGCGATCCGCGACCCGGCGGCGGACAAGCTCGAGCAGGAGGCGGCGCGCCTGGCGGCCCTGCTCGAA
>DATMGW010000022.1:0-3094 GCA_035555295.1 Caldimonas sp. | reverse complement strand
AGCGATCGTCATCGTCGCGATGTGGCCGCTCAGTTGGCCGATGCCGGCCATGTCGCGTCCTTCGACGACGAGTTCGGCCGAGCCCTGCCATCCGCTGATTCCGCCCTTGGCCGCGTAGCGCGGATAGAGCGAGAAGTTGCCGGTCTGCACGTCGATCTGACCCGGCCGTGCCGCCTTCCTCGCCTCGGCGAGCGCTGCGTCGAGCGCCTGCTTGAGCTGCGCCTGGACGAGGTTCGCATCGGCGCCTTCCCTCGTCGTCGAGAAGGTGACGCTGAGCAGGTCCTTCGTCACTTCGACGCTGGCGCTGGCGGCCAGGCCGAGCACGCCTTGCGGCGGCGGCGTGTCGGCAGACAACGCCGGCACAGCGATCGCTGCGAGCGCGACGGCGACGGCGACGATCAGGGAACGCGAAGTTTTCATGGCAAACGCGAAGCTCGTGAAATGTGGCTCGATTCGACGTTGTAACAGCTCGTCAGCGACGTCTCGAATCGCCCGCAAAGCCGCGCAGAATCGCCATTGTTACAAATGGGGAAGCGATGAACACGCCCGCCAACGCCCGCCCGGACCGCATCGTCGTCGTCGACGATGATGCCCGCATTCGCGACCTGTTGCGCCGCTACCTCACGCAAGAAGGCTTCGAAGTGCTGCTCGCCGAAGACGCCAAGGCGCTGAACCGCCTGCTGACGCGCGAGACCGTGCATCTCATCGTCCTCGACTTGATGCTCCCCGGCGAGGACGGCCTGTCGATCTGCCGGCGCCTGCGCGCCGCCAAGGACCTGACACCGATCATCATGCTCACCGCCAAGGTCGAAGACGTCGACCGCATCGTCGGCCTCGAGGTCGGCGCCGACGACTACCTGCCCAAGCCGTTCAACCCGCGCGAGCTGCTGGCGCGCATCCACGCCGTGCTGCGGCGCAGGCCGACGCTCGAAGCGCCCGGCGCGCCTGCGCTCGACGCGCAGACCGTCACCTTCGGCCCCTTCGTGTTCGATCTGGCTTTGCGCCGCCTGACCAAGGACGGCGAGCAGATCGCCCTGACCACCGGCGAGTTCTCGATGCTCAAGGCGCTGGTGCGCCATCCGCGCCAGCCGCTGTCGCGCGACAAGCTCGCACAGCTCGCGCGCGGCCGCGAGTTCGAGCCCTTCGATCGCAGTCTCGACGTCCAGATCTCGCGCCTGCGCAAGATGATCGAGCCCGACCCGACGCAGCCGCGCTATATCCAGACCGTCTGGGGCGTCGGCTATGTGTTCGTGCCGGACGGCGCCGCCTGAAGTGACTCCTCGACGCTCCCGTTTGCGCTGTCGCTGAGCAAGTCGTGGCGACCCGCTCGGCCAAGCGCCCCGGAACACGAACGACGATTTCGGAGCGGCTGAGCCCGCCGAAGACCCGACCGGCGAAAAAGTTCGTCGCGCTGAGCCTGTTCTGGCGCACTTTCTTCCTGCTCGCCGTGCTCCTCGCGGGCGGCGTGTTCGCCTGGGTCCAGACCTTCCGTGCGCTCGAGTTCGAGCCGCGCGCGGTGCAGGCGGCGCAGCAGATCGCGAGCCTCGTCAACATCACGCGCGCCGCCCTGCTCGGCACCGACGTCATCAATCGCGTCGCCATCATCAAGAGCGTCTCGACACTCGATTCCGTCAAGCTCACGCCGCGCGAGCCGGGCGATCGCTGGGAGCCCTTCGAGAGCGACCGCTTCCAGCGCGTCATCGAGCGCGAGCTGCGCGACCAGCTCGGGCCCGACACGGTCGTCGCCAGCGCCATGAACGGCGTACCAGGCCTGTGGGTGGGCTTTTCGATCGCCCGCGATTCGTACTGGCTCAAGGTCGACCCGACTCGCGTCGGACCGATGTCGCCGAGCACGATCGTCCTGTGGGTCGGGATCGCCCTTCTCGCCACCGTGCTCGGCTCGGCAGGCATCGCGCGGCTGATCAACCGGCCGCTCAAGGACCTTTCGTTCGCAGCCAGCCGGATCCGCGAGGGCGAGTACGACTCGCGCCTCGACGAGACGACGATGACCAGCGAGATCCGCCAGGTCAACATGGGCTTCAATCGGATGGCGCGCGAGCTCGCCAAGGTCGAGCAGGACCGCGCCGTCATGCTCGCCGGCATCTCGCACGACCTGCGCACGCCGCTCTCGCGCCTGCGCCTGGAAGCGGAGATGAGTGTCCAGGACGAGGAGGCCAAGAGCAACATGGCGATGGACATCGACCAGCTCGACGCGATCATCGACAAGTTCATGGACTACGCCCGGCCCGGCGAGGTCAAGCTCGTCCCGGTCAACGTCGCGGCGATCGTCGAGCGCGAGGCGGCGGCGTTTCGCGACACGAGCCAGATCCGCATCGGCTCGCGCGTCGCCGTCGATACGCGCGTCCTGGCCGATGACGTCGAGCTCGGACGCGTCCTGCAGAACCTGTTCGAGAACGCGCGCCGCTACGGCCGCTCGACCGACACCGGGATCGCCCGCGTCGTCGTCACCTACGCCCGTACCGGTCAATGGGTGATCATCACCGTGCGCGACCACGGCCAGGGCGTCGACCCGAAGAAGCTCGACCAGTTGACGACGCCGTTCTTTCGCGGCGATGCGGCGCGGACCGCGGCAACCGGCGCGGGCCTGGGCCTGGCGATCGTCGAGAAGGCCGTGCAGCGCATGGGCGGCGCCTTCGAGGTCGCCAACGCGACCGACGGCGGGCTGCTCGCGCACGTGCGCCTGAAGAAGGCCTGAGAACACGGCCCTTGTCCGGCGTTGCCAAGGCGCGTCCCGCGCCAGCGCCGCACGACGGCGACATCCGGCAGGCTACGGTCGCCAGATCGTGCAGACCGCGCGCGCCTCCATGGCTTCGCCGCGGCCCACCGGACCCATACCCTCGGCGGTCTTCGCCTTGACGCTGACCTGATCGACGGCGATGCCGATCGCGCCGGCGATGCGCTGGCGCATCGCGACGATGTGCGGCGCCAGCTTGGGAGCCTGCGCGATCACCGTCGAATCGACATTGCCGACGTGCCAGCCGGCGGCGCGGACGCGCCGCGCCGCTTCGGACAGCAGCGCCAGCGAGTCAGCGCCGAGATACTGCATGTCGGTGTCCGGAAAGTGATGGCCGAT
>DATMGW010000021.1:0-3061 GCA_035555295.1 Caldimonas sp. | reverse complement strand
TTGCGCTCGGCATGGTCGGCCGCCTCACGCGCATCGACCTGCGCCTCGTCGCCGGTGCCGACCGGGACGCCGTCGTCCGCGAGCTGGCGCTGCCGCCCGGGGCGCGCGCCGCGGCGCCCGGCGAAGCGCTCGATCGCATCTCGAACGTGTCGCGCGCCTATCGCGTCAACCTGACCGTGCTCGCCCTCGTCGCGATGTTCACCGGCGCCTTTCTCGTCTTCTCGATCCTGTCGCTGTCGGTCGCCAAGCGCCAGCAGCAGCTCGCCCTGCTCGGCGTTCTCGGCCTGTCGGCACGCGGACGGCTCGGGCTCGTCCTCGGCGAAGCGGCGCTCCTCGGCGCGGTCGGCAGCGCGTTCGGCCTGGCGCTCGGCACGGCACTCGCGGCGCTCGCGCTGCACCTGTACGGCGGCGACCTCGGCGGCGGCTACTTCGCCGGCGTCGCGCCGGCGCTTCGCTTCGACGCGGCCGGCGCGGCGCTCTACGGCGCGCTCGGCATCGTCGCCGCGCTCGTCGGCGGCTGGCTGCCGGCACGCGCCGCGCAGGCGATCGCCCCGGCACAAGCCCTCAAGGGACTCGGCGCGGCGCGCTCCGGACATCGATCGCTGGCGGGCGGCGCAGCGCTCATCGTCGTCGGCGTCGCGCTGGCGGCGTTGCCACCCATCGACGGCCTGCCGCTAGCGGCCTACGCCTCGGTCGGGTGCCTGCTGATCGGCGGAATCGCCTGCGTTCCGGGCGGCGTCGCCTTGCTCCTGGCCGGCGTTCCCGCGCCGCACGGTGCGCTCGCGCTGCTCGCAATCGAGCGCGCGCGCCACGAGCGCGACAGCGCGACGATCGCCGTCGCCGGAGTCGTCGCCAGCTTGGCCCTCTCGGTCGCGTTGACGGTGATGGTGTCGAGCTTTCGCGAAGCGCTGACGCACTGGCTCGACACCGTTCTTCCGGCGGACCTGTATGCACGCGCTGCGAACGGCCCGGGCGGCGGCGATCTCGCGACCCTGCCGCCGAGCCTGCCCGAGCTCGCCGCGGGACTGCCCGGAGTGCGCCGCGCCGAAGCGCAGCGCGTCGTGCAGGCGAGCTTCGATCCGTCGCGACCTGCAGTCGCGATCATCTCGCGGCCGCTCGGCGATCCCGCCCACAGCCTGCCGCTCGCCGGCGCCCTCGTCGCCGCGCCCGCCGATGCGACCTCGATCTACGTCAGCGAAGCGGTCGTCGCGCTCTACGGCGCGCGCGTCGGCGAGCGCTTCACCCTGCCCTTGCCGGACGGCACGCGTGCCTCTGTCTTCGTCCGCGGCGTCTGGCGCGACTATGCGCGGCAGTACGGCGCGATCGTCCTCGACGCGCGCGACTGGCGGCGCCTGACCGGCGACGAGCGCATCAACGACGTCGCGCTGTGGCTCGAGGCGGATGCCCGCACCGGCGAGATCGAGGCGGGGCTGCGCCGCGTCGCCGGCCAGCTCGGCTACGACGGCACACTGCTCGAGTTCGCGGCGCCGCGCGAGATCCGCGCCGCATCGCTCCGCATCTTCGACCGCAGCTTCGCCGTCACGTACTGGCTGCAGGCGGTCGCCATTGCCATCGGCCTGTTCGGCATCGCGGCGAGCTTTTCCGCGCAGGTGCTGGCGCGGCGCAAGGAGTTCGGCCTGCTCGCGCATCTGGGCCTGACGCGCCGCCAGATCGTCACCGTCGTCGCCGCCGAGGGCGCCGTATGGACGAGCGTCGGCGCCGCGCTCGGCCTGGGCCTGGGAATCGCCGTCAGCGCCGTCCTCGTCGAGGTCGTCAACCCGCAGAGCTTCCACTGGACGATGGAGCTGCTGCTGCCTTGGCTGCGCCTGGCCGCGTTGTGCGCCGCCGTGATCGGCGCCGGAACGCTGACCGCGTGGCTTGCCGCGCGCGCCGCGATCGGCCGCGAAGTCGCGCTCGCGGTGAAGGAAGACTGGTAGGAACGAAAGGCGGCGCGGGTCAGCCGCCCTGCTTCGGATCGGCCATCCGCTTTTCGAGCGCAGCGGCGAGCGCGCGTGCCTCGTCGCCTTCGGGGATCGGGCGACCGCTGTCGCGCCATTCGACGGCGGACTTGAATCCATCGGCCTGCGCCTGGCGGCGGAACCATACGCCCTCGGGGTTGTGCCGCGCGACGCCGTCGAAGATCGTCGCCAGCGTCTGCGCCTGCTCGAGCCCGGCCGTGAGCATGATCTGGTTGACGACGAGCTTGTGCATCGCCAGGTGCGAGAGCGGCACGCCGGCGATGCGGTCGGCCAGCGCGTTGCACGCGACGTCGAGCTCGGCGGCAGGCACCGCGATGTTCGCGAGCCCCCATTCGGCCGCCTGCCGGCCGCTGATCGTGTCGCCGGTGAACATCAGTTGCTTGGCGCGCGCCGGGCCGAGGCGAAAGGTCCACATCGCCGTCGTCGGGCAGCCCCAGACGCGCGTCGGCATGTAGCCGATCTTCGCGTCGTCGGCCATCACCAGCAGGTCGCAGCTGAGCGCGATGTCGCTGCCGCCGGCGACGGCGTAGCCGTGCACCTTGGCGATCGTCGGCTTCGACGATCGCCAGAGCGCCATGAAGTCTTCCGTGTAGCGCTTCATCACGGCGTAGTCGAGCATCAGATCCCAGGGCTGCTTTTCCTGTTGCAGCGGGTGGTCATGCGCGGCGTGCAGCGGCGTGTCCTCGGCGAGCATGACGAGGTCGTAGCCGGCGCAGAACGCCCGCCCCTCGCCCTCGACGACGATGACGTGCACCTCCGGCTCGGCCTCGGCCCAGGCGACCGCCTCGCGGATCTCGCCGGGCATGCGGCTGTCGATGGCGTTGAGGCGCTCGGGCCGGTCGAGGCGAAGCCGGGCGATGCGCGGACGCGCCGGGTCCTTCTCGATGCGCAGGCTGCTGAAGGTCGGCATCCGGACCCCGTCGCGCCGGCCCGCGTCTCAGGGCCTAGTTCGTCGCGAAGCAGTAGATGCGGGCATCGCCGCCGGTCGCCTTGAGCGCGTCGATGCCGCAGCCACGCGACTGGTGCGCCGAGTTCCACGACTTCAACGGGGCACTGTCGTTGGGGCCGGTGCGGTCGCTGTG
>DATMGW010000020.1:0-2760 GCA_035555295.1 Caldimonas sp. | reverse complement strand
CCAGCCAGGAAGAATCCACAGCCGCTCAGCCCCCGTCGCGCACGCCGGCGCATTCGATGCTGCGTTCCTGGGTCGTCGCGGCACGGCCGCACACCTTGACGATCGGCGTCAACCCGGTGTTGGTCGGCAGCGCGCTCGTCTGGAGGCAGACCGGCCGCATCGACGTCGCGGTGATGCTGCTGTCGATGCTCGGCGCGCTGCTGCTGCAGACCGGAACCAACCTCGACAACGACGTCAGCGATTCGCAGCGCGGCACCGACCGGGCCGGGCGCCTGGGCTTGCCGCGGGCGACGGCTCTCGGCCTGCTGACGGCGCGTCAGGTGCGCGCCGCCTCGCTCGGCTGCTTTGCGCTCGCCACCGCGATCGGCCTCGTCCTCGCCTGGCGCGGCGGCTGGTCGATCCTCGTCGCCGGCATCGCAGCGGCCGTCGCCGCGATGTCGTACTCGGGAGGCGCACGACCGATCTCCTATACGCCGTTCGGCGATCTCGTCGTGTGGCTCTTCTTCGGCCTCGTCGCGGTCGGCGGTACCTACTACCTGCAGACCCTGACCATCGGACCGGGCGTACTCGTCGCCGCGACGATGGTGGGCCTGCCGGCAGTCGCGGTCCTGGTGGTCAACAACTACCGCGATCTCGATCCCGATCGCACGGTCGGCAAGCGCACCCTCGCCGTCTGCCTCGGCCGGCGATTCACCCGTTGGGAGTACGCCGTGCTCGTTCTCGCGCCCTTCGCCCTGCTCGGCATCCTGGAATGGCAGACGCGGTTCGGCGCGGCGTTGGCGATCCCCTTGCTCGCCCTGCCGATGGCGATCGCGCTGGTGCGCCGCTTCTGGCGCGAGACGCCCGGTCCGGTATTCAACGCGCTGCTGGCGCGCACCGCACGCTTCCAGGTGCTGGTCTCAGGCCTGCTGTGCCTCGCCATCCTGCTCCACTGAGCGGCGACCGCGGACCGCGTCAGTAGCGGCCGTGCTGCTTGACGATGTAGTTCGTGAGCTCGGTGGCCTGCATCGACAGGCGCGTCTGGACCCGGTGAACGGTGCGCACGATGGCGCACATCACGTGGTAGAGGATGCGCGGATGCGAGTCGATCAGGCTTTCCAGCTTCTCGCGCTCGAGGAAGAGCACGTGCGAGTCGCTGGATGCGACGAGCGACGCGTAGCGAGGCGTGCGGTCGAGAAAGCCGAGCTCGTGCGCGAAGTCGCCCGGATGCAGCGTCGTAAGCAGCGTCTCGTCGGGCGTTCCCGCGTGCTTGACGACGCCGAGCGTGCCGTCGACGACGACGACGAGGCGGTTGTCGATGCTGCCCTCGCTCGCCAGCACGTGCTTGCGCGCGAAGGCCTGCAGGCTCGCGAGCCCGGCCAGCACGCTCGCCTCCTCGGCGCTCAGCTCCTTGGCGAGCGGTGAGGCCTGGACGGCTGCGCACAGCGTCGGGTCGGGTGAGCTCATGGCGTCTCGATGAAATCGCGCTCCGGCCGGCGGCCCCTGCCGCGCGCCGGGCGCTCGCTGTCTACTTCGATGAAAGCACGATCGCGACGACGGCCTTCAGGTCGGCGTCGCTCGCCGCCACTTTCGGATGGTCCTCGGTCCCGCCCGTCTTGAGCAGGGTGACCAGTTTCGCTTCAGCGCCGGCGTTGCCCTTGTACTTCTCGGCGACCGACGCCCACGACGGCGCCTTCTTGGTCGTCTGGGCAGTGTGGCACTTGCTGCACTTCTCCTTGGCGATGATGTCGTCCGCCGGGCCCGCAAAGGCGGTGCCGGCGAAGGCGAGCGTGGTGAAGGCGAAGGCAATGGCAAGCGGCAATCTCATTTCAGTTTCTCCGGGGTGGGCCGAACGGGAGCGGCAGGGTTGGAATCTTTCCATCACAGTCATTCTGTGAGCGGGAACGCCGCCGCGCCGTTGATCCACGTCAACGAACGCCGCGGTCAGCGGAGCGACCGTCGACGAGACGAGGCGGAGGGCGATCCGGCCATCTCGGCCCGGCGCTTCCTACTTCGAGGACATCACGATCGCGGCAACGGCCTTCAGGTCGGCATCGCTGGCCTTCACGACGAGGTGGTCGTCCTTCCCGCCCGTCTTGAGGTGATTGACGATCTTTGCTTCCGCGCCAGCGTCGCCCTTGTATTTCTCGGCGATCGACGCCCACGACGGCGCCTTCTTGGTCGTCTGGGCCGTGTGGCACTTGCCGCACTTCTCCTTGGCGATGATGTCGTCGGCCGGGCCGGCGAAGGCAGTGCCGGCGAAGGCGATGGCCGCGAAGGCGGCGGCGAGGGCAAGAGGCAATTTCATTTCAGCTTCTCCGGGTGACCCTGACGTGGACGGCAGGTGATAAGACAACTGTTCCCAAGTCGCTCCGGTTGACCGCCCGGGAACAGCAGGACTGGATTTCAGTATCGCAGCGATTCTTGTGAGCGGGCACGGCTCGGCTGTTGATCCACGTCAAGCGAGCTGCCGTCGTCGAGACGGTTCATGCCGGCGCATGAGGGCTCAGCGAGGCGGGGACCGCACCCGGCGCCTGGGCCTTGGGAGCCAGGCGGGGTTCCGCGCCCAGCCAGTACAGGCCGTTGGCCATGATGCAAAAGCCCGTGGCGGCGAACCAGACCATGGCGACACCGACGAACCCCGTGAAGAGGAGCCACCAGGGACTGTGCAGCAGCGACAGGCTCGAGGCGACGAGCAGATTGATTCCGACGGCGACGTAGATGCGCCGCTCGAGATACCAGCGATCCGTCTGCATGAAGTACAGGTCGCCCGGTTTCCAG
>DATMGW010000019.1:0-3889 GCA_035555295.1 Caldimonas sp. | reverse complement strand
CTCCCCGCGCTTCTCGCTCCGCGGCGGCGGCTGCGATGCCACCGTTGCGGCGCGTAGCGCTACCTCTCACGTGGTACTGAGCCGGCGCCGCAACCTCATGACTTCTCGCCGGTCCGCCGCCTGCGGCAGCGGACTGCCCGCCACTGCGCTGCGCTGCTCGGCGCCGCAGATGCGCACCCGCCCGGCCACCCCGCGCCTGAGCGTGTACCGACAATCGCGTACGTTGCTGCCAGAGCGCAGCGGACGGCGTGGGTGGGCCCGCACGGAGTGAATAGGAATTGGCTGAACGGAGTGCGGGCCCGCCCGCCCCGTCCGCGTCGACGACGCGTCAGCGCTGCGTCAACCTCGTGCCGCCGCGAGCTCGGCACGCGCGGCCTCGGCGGCGCGCCGCGATGCCGCAGCGAAATCGACGGCATCGCCGGCATCGCTCGGATAGAGCACGGCGCGCGACGAGCTGACGATGATCGGCCCGCTCGTCTCGCTTGGCGTGCCGCGCCAGCCGGCACGCACCGTGGCTGCGGCGTCGCCGCCCTGCGTGCCGATGCCGGGGATGAGCAGCGGCAGGTGCGGCGCGAGCTCGCGGACGCGCGCGATCTCGGCCGGATAGGTTGCGCCGACGACGAGGCCGACCTGCCCGTTCGTGTTCCACGGCCCGGCAGCGAGGCGCGCGATGTGTTCGTAGAGCAGCTCGCCGGAGGCCAGGTGTTGCTCCTGCAGGTCGGCGCCGCCGGGGTTGGAGGTGCGGCACAGGAGGAGAGCGCCCTTGCCGGCACGGCGCAGATAGGGCTCGATCGAATCGAAGCCGAGAAAGGGCGAGAGCGTCACCGCGTCGGCGTCGTAGCGGTCGAAGAGCTCGCGCGCGTAGTGCTCGGCGGTCGAGCCGATGTCGCCGCGCTTGGCGTCGAGGATGACCGGGACGCCGGGCGCGACGCGATGGATGTGCACGATCAGCCGCTCGAGCTGGTCTTCGGCGCGGTGCGCCGCGAAGAAGGCGATCTGCGGCTTGAAGGCGATGACGAGGTCGTGCGTCGCGTCGACGACGCCGGCGCAAAAGTCGTAGATGCGCGTCGCGTCGCCGCGCCAGGGCCCGGGAAAGCGCGCCGGGTCGGGGTCGAGGCCGACGCAAAGCATCGACCGGTGGGCGCGCTCGGCGCCGGCGAGCTTCTCGACGAAGCTCGTCATCGCGACGAAGGGCGCCGATCCCGCTCCGGCTTGCCGGAACCGGCACCCGCGCCGCTTCCCACGCGCCGCGCCAGCTCGGCCGCCTTGCCCAGGTAGCTGCGCGGCGTCATGACGAGCAGCCGCTCGCGCTCCTCGGCCGGAATCGCCAGGCCGCGGATGAAGGCGTGCAAGGCCTCCTTCGTGATCGCCTTGCCACGCGTCAGTTCCTTGAGCTGTTCGTACGGTCGGGCGATGCCGTGCCGGCGCATCACCGTCTGCACCGGCTCGGCGAGCACTTCCCAGGCGGAGTCGAGATCGGCGTCGATCACGACCGGGTTGGCGGCGAGCTTGGCCATGCCGCGTAACAGCGAATCGAGGCCGAGCAGCGTGTGCCCGAAAGCGACGCCCATGTTGCGCAGCACGGTGCTGTCCGTGAGGTCGCGCTGGAAACGAGAGACCGGCAGCTTCTCGCTCATGTGCGCGAGCAGGGCGTTGGCGATTCCGAAGTTGCCTTCGGCGTTCTCGAAGTCGATCGGGTTGACCTTGTGCGGCATCGTGCTCGAGCCGGTTTCAGCGGCGAGCGCCTTCTGCTTGAAGTAGCCGAGGCTGACGTAGCCCCAGGCGTCGCGGCACCAGTCGACGAGGATCGTGTTGCAGCGCTTGATCGCGTCGAACAGCTCGGCGATCGCGTCGTGCGGCTCGATCTGCGTCGTATGCGTGTTGAAGACGAGGCCCAGCCGCTCCTCGACGACGCGGCGCGCAAAGCCCTCCCAGTCGAAATCCGGGTAGGCGGCGAGGTGGGCGTTGTAGTTGCCGACGGCGCCGTTCATCTTCGCGAGCAGCGTCACGCCGGCGATGCGCTCGCGCGCGCGCACGAGGCGCGCGGCGACGTTGGCGATCTCCTTGCCGAGCGTCGTCGGCGTCGCCGTCTGCCCGTGCGTGCGCGACAGCATCGGCTGCGCCGCGTGCTCGGCGGCGCGCGCCGTCAACGCCTCGACGACGGTGTCGAGCGCGGGGAGCAGCACGTCGCGCCGCGCCGCTTCGAGCACCAGGGCATAACTCGTGTTGTTGATGTCTTCGCTGGTGCAGGCGAAGTGGAGAAAGCCTGCTTTCGGAGCCAGCTCGGCGTCGCCTGCGATCTGCTCGGCGAGCCAGTATTCGACCGCCTTGACGTCGTGGTTGGTCGTCCGCTCGATCGCCTTGATCGCTTCGGCGTCGCTTTCGGAAAAGCTCTCGACGAGCTCGAGCAGGGTCTCCCGCGCTTCCTTGCCGAAGGGTTTCAGCTCGGCGAAACCGGCCTCCGACAAGGCGAGGAACCACTCGACCTCGACGCGGACGCGTTGCCGGACCAGGCCGTATTCGGAAAGCAGGGGGCGGAGTTGCTCGACCTTGGCGGCGTAGCGTCCGTCGAGCGGCGACAAGGCGGTGAGCGGCGAGGCGGACATCGGGCGAGCGCAGGGCGGAAGCACCACGCATTATCGGCTGCGCCCCGCGGCCTGCGACCTGCGCGCGCGAACCTCGGTCGCAGCGGCAGGCCCTAGAATCATTTCGAAACACCGCCATACAGAGCGGGAATAAATCGAACATCGAGGGCGGCGCGTCGACGACACATGAAGCTGATCGGTTCCCTGCTGAGCCCGTACGTGCGCAAGGTGCGCATCGTGATGGCCGAAAAGAAGCTCGACTACCAGTTCGAAACCGAAGACGTGTGGGCGAGCGATGCGATCCTCGCGTCCAACCCCCTCGGCAAGGTCCCGTGCCTCGTCATGGAGGGCGGCGAAGCGGTCTTCGATTCGCGCGTCATCGTCGAATACCTCGACGCGCGCTCGCCGCTGGCACGGCTCATCCCCGAACCGAACCGCGAGCGCACCGAAGTACGCACCTGGGAAGCGCTCGCCGACGGCCTTCTCGATGCTGCGATCCTGGCCCGCCTGGAAGCGACGTGGGCGCAGCGCAGCGCCGAGCAGCGCAGCCAGGCGTGGATCGATCGCCAGCTCGGCAAGGTGCACGCCTCGCTCGGCGCGATGGCGACCGGGCTCGCCGAAAAGCCCTGGTGCAGTGGCATCCACATGACGCTCGCCGACATCGCCGTCGGCTGCGCGCTCGGCTACCTGAACTTCCGTTTCCCCCAGATCGCCTGGCGTGAGGAACATGCGAACCTGGCGCGCCTGGCCGACAAGATGAACGCGCGGCAGAGCTTCATCGATACGGCGCCGCCGACCTGAGAACCCACCCGCCTTTTGGCGGATAGATTCCAAAGGCTCAGGCGGGCAGCGGTGTCGCCGTGAAGCTGCTCGCGCGCGCCATCGGCCAGTAGGTCCTGAACACCTGCAGCTTCGTCTCGCCGGAGAGCAGCTCGCCGGGATGGACGAACGGCAGCAGGTTGGCGAGCAGCTTGACGCCGTGCTCGGAATTGCGCCGAACGATGTGCGACGCCGTGATCTCCGCCGGATCGTTCAGCCCGGCGGCCTGCACCAGCTCCTTCAGCGCCATCAGCGTGTTCTGGTGGAAGTGGTAGACACGGTCGGCCTTGGTCGGGACGTCGAGGGCGCGCTGGCGCTGCGGGTCCTGCGTCGTCACACCGGTCGGGCAGGCGCCGGTGTGGCAGGTCTGCGCCTGCAGGCAACCGAGCGCGAACATGAAGCCGCGCGCCGCGTTGCACCAGTCGGCGCCCAGCGCGAGCATGCGCGCGATGTCGAAGGCACTCACCACCTTGCCGGCGCAGCCG
>DATMGW010000018.1:0-10901 GCA_035555295.1 Caldimonas sp. | reverse complement strand
CGCTGCCCGGCGAATAGAACGGGTCGAGAAAGAGGCCGGCCTCGCCTGTCAGCGCCCAGTGCTGGCCCGAGAACACCTGCTTGCAGCCGTAGGAGAAGTTGCGGAAGAAGGCGAAGTCCATGAGGCGGTCGCGCTTGTCGTCGAGCTCGTCGAAGACGCGCGGCTGGTACTTCTCGAGCCAGTTCATCGCCTTGTCGAAGCTGTTCATCGTTTCGAGCGGATGCAGCTTCGCGTCGGCGACGATGCCGACCGAATGCGCGCCCGACGCCAGCGGGATCAGCCAGACCCAGTAGCCGGCGCCGACCAGGTGATTGGTCGAGAGCCACCGCGCCTGCGGGTCGCAGCGCGCGCGCCAGGCTGCATCGTCCGACCAGTCGTCGATCGTGATCCGGTCCTGCATGCGAAACCAGACGGCGTTGGCGTCGTGCGCGTTGCTTTCGGCGAGCTCGAGCTTCTTCTTGACGAGGCTGGCGCGACCGCAGGCGTCGACGAGCCAGGGCGCCTCGGCCTCGCGCGGCGCGCCGCCGTCGACGCGATAGGCGGTACGGTGCGGCGCGCCGCCTTCGCTCAGCTCGATGTCGCTGACCAGCGCGCCGTCGACGAAGGCGATGCCTCGCCGCTTCGCTTCCTCGGCGAGGAAGTTCTCGAAGATGCCGCGGTCGATCTGGTAGCTCGGCACGGCGAGGTAGCGGCTCGCGCCGATCTCGGTGACGGCGTCGATGTCGCGCCGGCCTTCGGAGCTGAAGAAGCGAAAGCCGAACTTCTTGAGCTGGCGCTCCTCGAGGTGTGCCTTCAGCCCGAGGACTTGGCTGAAGTAGTTGGCGCCGATCTCGACCGACGATTCGCCGACCTTGTGCGCAGCTTCGGGCACCGGATGCTTCCGGCGCTCGAGGACGAGGATGTCGATGTCGGCGAACGATTGCCTGAGCTGCAGCGCGAGCGTCAGGCCGGCGAGGCCGCCGCCGAGGATGACGACGTCGTGGCGCGTCCCTACAGGGGCAGCATCGCGAGATTGGCGCGGGTTCGACATCGCGCGATGATGCCCGTTCGCGGCGAGCGCGTCAGGCGAACGGCCCGGGCGTCAGGCGCAACGCGAGTGTGGGTGACAGCGGCAGCGCCAGCAGCGCGTCGGCACCCTGCGCCAGCGCTTCGAGAAAGGGCAACGCGTCGGCCATGGCGTTGCCGCGCAGCGTGTCGGCGGCGTGCGAATGGAGCACCACTGCCTCGGACGGCCCCGAGACCAGCGCGAGGTCGAACGCCGCGCGGGTCCGCGGACCGGCCCGCGGCGCGAGCACGAAAGCGGCGGCAAGCAGGCCTTCGCTCTTCGTCACCGTCGCCAGCGCACCGATCGCCTGCACGTCGAAGGCGACGAGGAGCACCGCCTGGTCTTCGCTCGCGCACTGCGTCGCCGCTTCGAGCAGGCCGGCGGAAAAGCTGTGCCCGAACGCCGTCAGCGCCGTGCTCGCCGCCATGCAGCCGGTGCCGATCGTCCAGTAGCCGGCCGCGGCGTTGTGCACCGAGTTGTGGAAGCGCGTCGGCGAGATCAGCGTCGGCTGGCTCACCAGCGTCGTGCACATGTAGTCGTTGACGGCGAGGTCGCCGTGCGCCGAGGTGAAGACGGTCGGCAGCGTGGTCGCGTCGCGCTCCGCTTCGCGCACCGCGGCCGCGGCGACCTCGAGCGCCAGGGCGACGCTGTCGGGGGCACGCCGGCGCTCGGCGGGAGCGAGCATCTCGGGCGACGGGCGTTTTGCCGGCGGGTCGACGAGGCCGCCTTCGCCGCGAAAAGCGGCGCGCGCGATCGGCCAGCCGGGCAGCGTCGGCGCCCAGAAGGCGATGCCGTCGACGTAGACGCGCAGTGTGTTCACTGCAACCCGCCCGCGCTTCGGCCGAAGACGAGGACGCAGTTGTTGCCGCCGAAGCCGAACGAGTTGCTGAGCGCCACGCGCACCTCGCCACTCGCCGCCTCGATGCGGATCTGCGGGCCGCAGGCGGCGTCGAGCGTGCGCGTGTTCACGGTGCCGGGCATGAAGCCCGTCTCGATCGCGAGCAGGCTGGCCGCCGCTTCGACGATGCCGGCCGCGCCGAGCGCGTGTCCGGTGTAGCCCTTGGTCGAGCTGGCGTGGGTGCGCTCCGGAAAGCGCCGCGCGACGAGGGCCGCCTCGACCTCGTCGTTCTTCGCGCTCGCCGTGCCGTGCAGGTTGACGTGGTCGACGGCGTCGGCATCGATGCCGGCGCGCGCCAGCGCCTCGTCGAGGGCGCGCTCGGCGCCGCGGCCTTCGGGATGCGGCGTCGACATGTGGTGGGCGTCGCTCGACTCGCCGTAGCCGAGCAACTGCAGTTCGTCGCCGGCTCGCGCATCGGCGCGTTCGAGCAGGGCGAAGCCCGCCGCCTCGCCGATGCTGATGCCGTCGCGCTCGGCATCGAAGGGACGGCACGGGCGCGGCGAGATGAGCTGCAGGGCGTTGAAGCCGAACAGGACGCTGCCGCACAGCGTATCGACGCCGCCGACGATCGCTGCGTCGACGAGGCCCAGGCGCAGCATGCGCTCGGCGGCGGCGAAGACCTTGGCGCTCGACGAGCACGCCGTCGAGACCGTCAGGCAGGGCCCCTCGAGGCCGAGCGCCTCGCTCACGAACATGGCCAGCGAATGCGGCGTGTGCACGAGCGGGTTGCGGTTGCCGGCTGGAAAGCGTCCTTCGCCGTCGAGCTCGCGGTAAGCATCTTCGGTCGCGCCGATGCTCGAGGTCGAAGTGCCGAGGACGAGGGCGACGCGCGCCGCGCCGAAGCGCTCGCGCGCCGCGTGCGCGGCGTCGATGAAGGCGTCGGCGCCCAGGCCCAGCCAGGCGAGCCGGTTGTTGCGGCACTCCCAGCTCGCGAGCGCCTTCGGCAGCGGTGACGATTCGATGCCGGCGACGCGGCCGATCCAGGTCGCGAGCGGGCTCGGGCCGAAGTCGTTCGCCGTGAGCGCGCTGCGCCCGGCCTGCATCGCCGCGAACAACGCCTGCTTGCCGATGCCGGCGGCCGTCGTCGTGGTGTAAGCACAGATCCTGATCGGGGCGATGCGCTGCAACACGATGCGAATGCGGCAAGAATCGCGCCGATTATCCGGTTGAATCCGGCGCGGCCCGTTCCGCGTATCGCGAGGGCGTCCCTCCAGGCGAAAGAGACAACCGACGATGAGCTCGCGCGGCAATCAGCTGGCGATCGGCTGGGTCGAGCAAGGCCTGCTCCCCGACCGCGTCGTGCGCCTGGGCATCCGCCGCCTCCTGAAAGTGCGCCTGGTCGAGATCGGCGACGGCGATGCGCAAGTGTCGGCACGCCTGGCCGAGGCCTTCGTCGCGGCGCTGCCTTCTTCCGCCGTGGCGCTTTCGCCCGACAAGGCCAACGAACAGCACTACGAGGTGCCAGCCGAGTTCTTCGCCCGGGTGCTCGGTCCGCATCGCAAGTACAGCTGTTGCCTCTGGAACGAGGGCACCGAGGTGCTGGCCGATGCCGAAGCGGCGGCGCTCGAGCTGACATGCCGGCGCGCCGGCGTGGCCGACGGCCAGCGCATCCTCGAGCTCGGTTGCGGCTGGGGCTCGCTGACGCTGTGGATCGCCGAGCGCTACCCGGCGAGCACGATCATGGCGTTGTCGAATTCGCATTCGCAACGGGTCTTCATCGAGACCGAGGCGGCGCGACGCGGCTTGGCGAACGTTCGCGTCGTGACCGAAGACTTCAACCGCTTCGCGACGTCGGAGCGGTTCGATCGTGTCGTCTCGGTCGAGATGTTCGAGCATCTGCGCAACTGGCCGGAGGCGTTTCGCCGGGTCGCCGGCTGGCTCGCTCCCGGCGGGCGCTTCTTGATGCACGTCTTCGTGCATCGTTCGACGCCGTACGCTTTCGTCGACCGAGACGAAAGCGACTGGATGAGCCGGCATTTCTTCGCCGGAGGAATGATGCCGAGCGACGACCTGGCGCTGCGTTTCCAGGGCGACCTGAAGCTCGCGACGCGCTGGCGCTGGAACGGCCGCCACTACGCGAAGACCGCCGAAGCGTGGCTGGCGCGGATGGACGCGAACCGCGCCGCCCTCTGGCCGCTCTTCGAATCGGTCTACGGTGTCTACCACGCCGCGCTGTGGTGGACGCGCTGGCGCCTGTTCTTCCTGTCTTGTGCCGAGCTCTTCGCCTTCGACGGCGGCGAGTGCTGGCGCGTCGCACACTATCTCTTCGAGCCGCGCCCCGCGCCGGGCGCGAGCGCGCGATGACGCCGTTGGTGCAGGCCGCGCTCGTCGGCGGGGGCGCCGCGTCGGGCGTGGCGATCCTCACCTGGCTGGCCAGCGTCGCGCGGCGCGACGCGAGCCTGGTCGACCGCGTCTGGTCGCTCCTCGTCGCCGCGCCTGCCGCCGTCTACGTCGGGCTGCTGCCTGCGGGCGGCCAGCCGCGGCTCGTCGTGATGGCTGCCGTCCTCGCGCTCTGGGCCGTCCGCCTCGCCGCCCACGTGACCTGGCGCAACTGGGGCCATGGAGAAGATCGCCGCTATCAGGCGATCCGCGCGCGCAACGAGCCGCACTTCGCGCTGAAGAGCCTGGTCCTGGTCTTCACGCTGCAGGCGCTGCTCGCCTGGCTCGTCGCCACGCCTTTTCTCGCCGCCGCGGCGCGGCCGGCGCCGTGGACCCCGCTCGATGCGATCGGCGCCGCGATCGCCTCTTTCGGCGTCGTCTTCGAGGCGGTCGGCGACCAGCAGCTCGCCTCGTTCAAGGCCGATCGCGCGAATCGCGGCCGGGTCATGGATCGCGGCGTCTGGCGCTACACGCGCCATCCCAACTACTTCGGCGAATGCTGCGTCTGGTGGGGCTTCTTTCTCATGGCTTTGGCGGCGGGCGGATGGTGGAGCGTGCTCTCGCCGCTCGTCATGACGGGCTTGTTGCTCAAGGTCTCGGGCGTCGCCCTGCTCGAGAAGGACATCGGCGATCGCCGCCCCGAGTACCGCGACTACATCCGCCGCACGAACGCTTTCTTTCCCGGTCCGCCGAAGAAAGGCCGAGTCACCTAGCTAGCCGGTGTCCCGTGCAGGCCGATCACCTTCGTCGCGACGACGCGCCCGAGCGCGACGAGCGCGAGGGCGAGCACGACCAGGGCGCCGCGCGGGCCGATGCCGTGCAGCAGCGGGCCGACGAGGAGCGGCCCGAGTCCCTGCCCGGCGAAGAAGCCGCAGGCGAACAGGGCGACGGCCGAGCCGCGCGCCGCGGACGCGAGCTCGGTCGCCTCGGTCTGCAGCGGGTTGTGCAGCATGTAGAAGGAAAAGCCCGCGCAGAACATCACCGCCGCGTCGAGCCACCAGAAGGGCGAGAGCGCGAGCGACGCGTAGCACGCGGCGCCGACGCTCGCGCCGATCAGGCACATCCGGCGCACGCCGAAGAGTTGCAGCAGGCGGCGCACGCTCGCCGCGTAGACGAGCCCGCCGATGCCGAAGGCGCCGAGGACGAGTCCGGTCTCGACCGAGACGGCGCGCGAGCCAGGCTCGGTCGTCGTCAGGAGCAGCTCGCCCATGAAGGGAAAGAGGCCGTAGAAGAGAGCGCCTTCGAACAACACCGCGCCGTACAGCCAGGCCGCCTTCGGGTTGGCGAAGACGCGGCCGTAGAGGGCGAGGAACGAGCCCACGGCCGGCACGTGGCCGTGCCCGGCCTCGGCGGGCATCGCCCACCAGGCGATACCGGTGGCGAGCGCGCCGATCGCCGCCGCGATGAAGAGCGCACTGTGCCAGCCGAAGGCGTCGTTCGCGAATCCCGAGACGACCGAGCCGAGCATCTGCCCGGAGATGATCGCGAACAGCATCCGGCCGATCATCACCTGGCGCTCGCTCATGTCGTAGGTGTCGCCGAGGCCGGCGATGACGAGCGGGATCAGGCCGCCGGCGAAGATTCCGGCACAGATGCGCGTGCCGAGCAGGACCGCGAAGCTCGTCGCGAAAGCACCTGCCGCGAGCATGACGGCGAGCCCGGCGACGCAGATCTGGATGCAGCGCGCCTTGCCGAAGCGGTCGCCGAGGGGGCCGAGGAAGGGCTGCGCCAACGCGTACGGCAGCGCGTACGCGGTGTTCAGCAGCGCCGCCGCCGCCGGCGTCACCGCGAAGTGCGCGGCGACCGGAAGGACGATCGGATCGACCAGGCGAAGCGCGAAGCCGCTCGCGAAAGCGCAGGCGGCGAAGACGAGGAAAACCGGCATCGGGCTTGTCAGCCCGACATCACGACGCGCGCATCAGGGCTTCGATGTCCCCCGCGTCGACCGGCGCGCCGCGGCTGATCAGCTCGCAGCCGTCGGCCGTGACGATCGCGTCGTCCTCGATGCGGATGCCGATGTTCCAGAAACGCTCGGGAACGCCTTCGCCGGGGCGAACGTAGAGGCCGGGCTCGATCGTCACGACCATTCCCGGCTCGAGCTTGCGCGAAGGTTTCTTCACGACCTTGCCGCCCTGCCAGTCGGGCTGCTCGACCGGCGCTTCGCTCGCCGAGGCGTAGTCGCCGGCGTCGTGGACGTCGCGGCCGAGCCAGTGCCCGGTACCGTGCATGTAGTAGGCGCGGTAGGCGGCCGACTCGATCACGGCGTCGAGGTTGCCGACCTTGTTCGCGTCGAGCAGGCCGCAGTCGAGCATGCCCCGCGCCAGGACACGGACCGCGGCGGCGTGCGCGTCGCGCTGGCGCGCACCCGGCCGCGTCGCGTCGATCGCGGCGCGCTGCGCCGCCGCGACGATGTCGTACAGCTCGCGCTGCGCCGGCGTGAAGCGGCCGTCGGCGGGGAAGGTGCGCGTCACGTCGCTGGCGTAGCCGTCGAGCTCGCAGCCGGCGTCGACGAGACACAGCTCGCCGGCGCGCAGGCGCGTGCGCCCCGGCGAATAGTGGAGCACGCAGGCGTTCGCGCCCGCGGCGACGATCGAGCCGTAAGCCGGACCGTCGGCGCCCTGGCGCCGGAATTCGTGCAGCAGCTCGGCTTCGATCTCGTATTCGGCGATGGCGGCGGCCGGTTCGTGGTGGAACCGCGCCGCGCAAAAGCGCATGGCGCGAAGATGCGCGTCGGCGCTGATCGCCGCTGCCCGCCGCATCGTCGCCAGCTCGCCGGAGTCCTTGACGACGCGCATCTCGGCAAGCACCGGCGTCAGGTCGTGCTGCGTGCGCGGCGCCTCGACGCCCTGGCGCTCCTTGGCGCGAACCCGTCCGAGCCAGCCTTCGAGCTGCGCCTGCAGGCCCGGCGACGCGGCGGGCAGCCAGACCGCCGCCTGGTTGGCGAGCTTGCCGGCCATCACCTCGTCGAGCTTGTCGAGCGGGAACGCCGCGTCGACGCCGAGCGCGGAAGGCGCCGCGTCGGGGCCGAGACGAAAGCCGTCCCAGATCTCGCGCTCGGCGTCCTTCGGCCGGCAGACGAGCGTGCTGACGCCATCGGCTTCGACGACGAGCCAGGCGCCCGGTTCGGCGAAGCCGGTCAGGTAGTGGAAGTCGCTGCCGTGCCGATAGGGATGATCGTTGTCGGCGTTGCGCTGCCGCTCGGGCGCCGTCGGAACGATGGCGACGCCGCCGCCGGCGCCTTGCATCGTCGCGGCGAGGCGGGCTCGGCGGGCCCGGAAGGGTTGCTGGCTCATTTCTCTGTCCATGCCTCGCACTTTAGCGGCCGACGTCGCGCTCCGTTTTTCGCTACCCTTCCCGGCTGCGCACCGCAACGACAAGGAAAGCAGCATGGAATACCGCCGCCTCGGCTCGAGCGGGCTCAGGGTGAGCGAGCTCTCGCTCGGCTCATGGATCACCTATCACAACCAGGTCGACGCCACCGCCGCGACCGAGATGCTCGCCGCGGCGATGGACGCCGGCGTCAACTTCTTCGACAACGCCGAGGTCTACGCCAAGGGGCAAAGCGAAGTCGTGATGGGCGAGGCGTTCAAGCGGCTCGGCTGGCCGCGCCTCAACTACGTCGTCTCGACCAAGTTCTTCTGGGGGCTCGACCGCGAGGGCAACGCCGTCAATCGCAAGGACACGTTGAACCGCAAGTACCTGACGCAGGCGATCGACGGCTCGCTGAAGCGCCTGGGGCTCGATTTCGTCGACCTCGTCTACTGCCATCGCTCCGACCCGACGACGCCGATCGAGGAGACGGTCTGGGCGATGAGCGACATCATCGCCAGCGGCAAGGCGCTGTACTGGGGGACGAGCGAGTGGTCGGCGGCCGACATCCGCACCGCCTGGGACGTTGCCGAGCGCCATCACCTGCGCAAGCCCGTGATGGAGCAGCCGCAATACCACCTCTTCCACCGCTCGCGCGTCGAGCAGGAATACGCGCGGCTCTACGAAGACATCGGCCTCGGCCTGACGACCTGGAGCCCGCTCGCCAGCGGCCTGCTCACCGGCAAGTACAAGAGCGGCGTCCCCGCGGGCAGCCGCGGCGCGCTCGAGAGCATGGGCTTCCTGACGAAGAACCTCACCGATGCGGCGAAGAACGCGGCCGTTGCCAGGCTCGAGCCGATTGCCGCCGATCTCGGTGCGACGCTGGCGCAGCTGGCGATCGCCTGGGCGGCGAAGAACCCGCGCGTCTCGACCGTCATCACCGGCGCGTCGAGCCTGGCACAGCTGCAGTCCAACCTCGGTGCGGTCGCACTGCTTCCCAAGCTCGCACCCGAGGTGATGGCACGCATCGAGGCGCTGACGGGACCCCTGGCGGAATGAGCTTCAGAACGGCGCGGCGTTGAGCGCGGCGAGCTGCTCGGGCGTGCCGACGTTGTCCCAGCGGCCGCGGTAGATCTCGGCGGCGATGCGCCGCTCGCGCATGTCGGCGTAGAGCAACGGCGCCAGCGGCGCCTTCGTTCCGGGAGCGATGGCGGCGAACATCTCCGCGCGCAGCAGCGCGATGTTGGCGTAGGTCCAGCGCTGGCCGTCGGGGCCGGTCGCGTCGGCCAGGCCGAGTCCGTCGGCGCCGAGGCCGAAATCGCCGCCGGGATGAAAGCGCGGATTCGGCACCAGCCAGAGCCGCCCGAGCTTGTCGCTCGCGACGAATTCGTCGGCGACCCTCGCGCTGTAGCGAAAGTCGGGAGCGTAAACGTCGGCCGAGACGACCCAGAACGCGGCGCCGAGGAGCGGCAACGCCTTGGCGATTCCGCCCGCGGTCTCGAGCGCGCCGCCGTGGTCGCGCCCTTCCATCGAGTACGTGATGGCGACGCCGTAGCGCGAGCCGTCGCCGAGCGTCGCGACGATCGCGTCCTCGAGCCACGCCGTGTTGACGACGACCTCGTGCACGCCGCCGCGCGCCAGCGCTTCGAGGTGCCAGGCGATGAGCGGCTTGCCGTGGACGGCGAGCAGCGGCTTGGGCGTCGCGTCGGAAAGTGGCCGCATGCGTTCGCCGCGGCCGGCGGCGAGGACGATCGCCTTCATCCGCGCCGTTGCGCGTGACGCTCGACGCGCGCCGGCGCGAACGAAGCGACCAGTGTCTCGAGCAAGGCTTCGGCGCGGGCCGAGTTGTCGGCGCCGAGGTTGCAGACGTAGACGTCGAGCGTCGCCGCCTCGATCTCGGGCCAGGTGTGCACCGCCAGGTGCGACTCGGCGAGGAGCACGACGCCGGTGATTCCGCTCGGCGCGGCGCCTTGCGTCGCCGGAACGAAGCGATGGAACAGCTCGCCGACGGCGCTGAGGCCGGCCCGGGCGACGGCGTCGAGGCAGACGGTGCGCAGCGTCGCGACCTCGGTCATCACCGGCTGCCCGGCGGAGCAGCCGCGCAGGTCGGCGGTGAGATGGAGGCCCTGCATCGGGGCGATTATCCGGCCCTCTAAAATGCTGGGTTCTTCTGGCGCTGGGAACTGCTGCATGGCCGCGATCGAACTTTCCGACAGCATCGTCGCGGACCCGGAGGCGCCTCTGCCCGACCGCACGGCGCTGATGGCCAATGCGATCCGCGCCCTGGCGATGGACGCCGTGCAGCAGGCGAATTCGGGCCACCCCGGCGCGCCGATGGGCATGGCGGAGATCGCCGTCGCGCTGTGGAGCCGGCATCTGCGCCACAACCCGGCGCACCCGCGCTGGCCCGGGCGCGATCGCTTCGTCCTGTCGAACGGCCACGGCTCGATGCTGCAGTACGCGCTGCTGCACCTCACGGGCTACGACCTGGCGCTCGCCGAGCTGCGCAACTTCCGCCAGCTGCACTCGAAGACTCCCGGCCATCCCGAAGTCGACGTCACTCCCGGAGTCGAGACGACGACCGGGCCGCTCGGCCAGGGACTGGCCAACGCCGTCGGCATGGCGCTCGCGGAAAAGCTCCTCGCCAGCGAGTTCAATCGCGACGGACACCGCATCGTCGACCATCACACCTACGCGTTCGTCGGCGACGGTTGCCTCATGGAAGGCATCAGCCACGAGGCTGCGGCGCTGGCGGCGGCGTGGAAGCTCGGCAAGCTGATCGTGATCTACGACGACAACGGCATCTCGATCGACGGTGCCGTCGCGCCCTGGTTCGTCGACGACACGCCGAAGCGCTTCGAGGCTTACGGCTGGAACGTGATCGCCGGCGTCGACGGGCACGACGTCGACGCCGTCGACGCGGCGATCGCGAAGGCGCGGCAAGCGACCGACCGGCCGAGCATCGTCTGCTGCAGGACGACGATCGGCAAGGGTGCGCCGAACCGCGCCGGCACGGCCAAGGCGCACGGCGAGGCGCTCGGCGCCGACGAGGTGCGCCTGGCGCGCGAGGCGATCGGCTGGAAGCACGAGCCCTTCGTCGTTCCCGACGAGGCCTATGCGGCGTGGGACGGCAAGGCCGCCGGCGCCGCCGCCGAAGCGTCCTGGAAGAAGGCCTTCGCCGCCTACGCCGCGGCGCATCCGCAGCTCGCCGCAGAGTATGGGCGCCGCATGGCGGGTGCGCTGCCGGCCGACTGGCCGAAGACGGTAGTC
>DATMGW010000017.1:0-3654 GCA_035555295.1 Caldimonas sp. | reverse complement strand
CGACGAGCCGGCGATGCAGGCCCTGATCGAAGCCGCCAGCCGGGCGCGCCGCGCCGGCCGCCTGGTCGAGGCCGGACGGTTCGAGCTGGCGGCCGCCGATGCTGCGGACCGGCTCGGCCGCGCCGACGAGTCATTCGATCGGCGCTTCCAGGCCGCCGATGACATGTCGAACAGTGCACCCATGGCGACCTTTGCGCCGGTCGCGGAGTCTCTCGCCGCGCGTGCCGGCAACGATCGGCAGCGCGGGCGCGCCGCCCTCGCGATGGCGCAAGTGCACGTCCAGCGCGGCGAGATCGGCGAGGCGGCGCACCACATAGCCACTGGCCTGAGCGCGGCGCGCGCCGCCGACGACCGTCGCGTCGAGGCCGAGCTGCTGTACGGAGACGGCTATGTCCACCATTGGCATCGGCGCCTCGACGCGGGGCTACGAAGCATCGAAGCCGCGATCGCGATCCTCGATGAGGCCGGCCTGCTCGAGCGCGCTTCGGAGATGCGCATGTCCTTGTCCGTCGTACTCCGGGACGTAGGCCGAGTTCGGGAAGCCGAGGCGGTCGTCGAGACGATGACCCGGCATTCGCACGAGATCAACTCACCGGATGTGACGGCGAAGGTCTGGAGCTTGCTGGCGACCCTGCGGCTCGATACCGGCGATCCGGACGGAGCGCGCGAAGCGATGCGGCATGCGCTGGCGGCGGCGATCGACGCCGACTTCAGCGTGCCAAGCTGGGCGGGGCTGGCGGCAGACCGGATGCACCTCGAGTGGCAGTGCGGCGACTACGCGCAAGCCCTTCGTACCTACGAAGAGGCGCGCTCGGACCGCCGGTGGACGCCGTCCGCCCACCTCATCAGGGCGCAACGGATAGGTGCAGAAACCATGCTCGAGCTCGGCCGCTACGACCTCGTCCGTACGGCGCTGCAGCAGATCGTCGGAAGGGTCGAGGCCGGCGTGCACGCCGAGCTCTTGGTGTTCCTGGAGCTGCGCGCGGGGATCGTGTCCGCGCCCGCCTTCTTCGGCACCCGGCCGCGCGAAGCGATCAAGCGCATCACCGGGGTCCGGGGCCAGACCTTGCTGCTCGCCTACTTCGCCGACGCCCTGCCGGCCAGGACGGCGCGGGCCTTGCTCCGCGAGGCGATCGAGCGCGCGGAGGCGGGCGGGATGAGGGGCTACCTCGCGGGGCTGCACGCGGTCCATGCGCGCGTCTTGCACGACGCGGGGCAGTCGCCGCTGGCCGTCGACGCGGCGCGCCAGGCGCTCGACTATCAGCAGCGCCACGCGAGCGTCGTCTATCGGCCGCTCGTCTGGCTGCGTTGCGCGCAGATCCTGCTTGCTGCATGCGAGCGCCAGGCCGCCGTCGCCTGCCTCGGCGAAGGACGACGCTGGATCGATCGCGTCGCCGCCTCGCTGCCCGACGCGTACCGCGACTCGTTCCTCGATCGCAATCCGGTCAACCGGGAGCTGCGTGGACTCGCCTCGCGCGAGCTCGCCGCGACGCGCTGAGCTGCGCGCGGCTCAGTCCGCCTTCACCGTGCGATCGAGCGCCGCCGCCGGATCAAGACGGTCGCTCCGGCACCGGGTGCTGCAACGCGAGCAGTGCCTCGAGCGACGCCAGCGTGTCGGCCTCGTGCAGCGGCTTTTCGTCGCGGATGCGCAGCATGCGCGGGAAGCGAACGGCGATGCCGCTCTTGTGCCGCGCGCTGCGGTTGATGCCCTCGAAGCCGAGCTCGAAGACGAGGGTCGGCCTGACGCTGCGGACCGGGCCGAACTTCTCGAGCGTCGTCTGCCGGATGACACGGTCGACGACCTTGAACTCTTCGTCGCTGAGGCCCGAGTAGGCCTTCGCGAAGGCGACGAGCTGCAGCGCATCGTCCCGGGGCGACTCGCGCCGGCCGATTGCCTCGACCGCCGCTTGTGCTTCCGCCGCGTCGAGCGGAGCGCGGTTCCAGACGGCGAAGGTGTAGTCGGTGTAGACGCTGGCGCGCCGGCCGTGGCCGGCCTGCGCGTAGACGAGCACGCAGTCGACGCTGAGCGGGTCGATCTTCCACTTCCACCAGGTGCCGGCGGCGAGATCCTCCTGCTTGCGCCGGCCGGTGCCGTAGCGCGCCTGGCGGTGCTTCAGCATGAAGCCTTCGACGCCGCGCGAGCGCGCCTCGCGGCGCAGCTCCGCGTACGCCTCCCAGCTCGGCCGCGTCTCGACCGGCGAGAGGTGGATCGCCGGATGCCCGGCGACGAGTTGCTCGAGCAGCGCCCGCCGCTCATGCTGCGGACGCTCGCGCAGGTCGGCGCCGCCGAGCTCGAGCAGGTCGTAGGCGATGAAGCCGACCGGTGAGCCGGCGAGCACCTTCTTCGTCAAGGTCTTGCGACCGATGCGCTGCTGCAGGAGGTTGAAGCTCGCGACCCGGCCGTCGTTCCAGACGACGACCTCGCCGTCGAGCACCGTGCCGTTCGGCAGCGGCGTCGCCGCGGCGACGATCTCGGGAAAGCGTTCGGTCACGAGCTCCTCGCCGCGCGACCAGATCCACACCTGCGACGCACGCTTGACGATCTGGGCGCGAATGCCGTCGTATTTCCATTCGACGATCCAGTCTTCGGGCGACGCCAGCCTCGCTGCGACGTCGCTTTGCGGCAGGTCGAGCTGGTGCGCGAGGAAGAACGGATAGGGCTGACCGAGGTCGAGCGGCCCGGCGTCGGCGCTCGCCGTCAGCTGCGCGTAGCGTTCGGCGCTCGGCGTCGCCCGCCCATCGGTGTAGCCCATCATGCGTTGCGCAACGAGGTTGACGTCGATGCTCGCGCCTTCGGCCAGCGCGCGCTGCACGAGCAGCTTGCTGACGCCGACGCGGAAGCCCCCGCCGATCAGCTTGTTGAGGAGAAAGCGCCCCGAGGTGTCGAGCTCGTCCCAGTAAGAAGCGACACGAAGCGCCTGCTCCTCGGGGTCGAATCCCCGCAACGGCAGCAGGCGCTCCCCGACCCACTCGGCGAGGCCGACGTCGCTCTCGCGCGCCGGCGGCGGCAGGACGTGCGCGACGGTCTCGGCAAAATCGCCGACCGCCTGGTAGCAGGCGTCGAAGAGCCAGTCGTCGATGCCGGCCTTGCGGCAGGCGACGGCCCACAGCACGCCGTTCGGGACGACCTGGCGGGGCTTCCCTCCGGCGAGGAAGTAGACCGCCCAGGCTGCGTCCTGCGGCGCCGCGGTGGCGAAGTAGCGCTTCAGCGCCTCGACCTTGGCGAGCGTCGCCGTGCTCCGGTCGAGCTCGGCGAAGAGGCGCGCGAAGAGCCTCATGCTCCGGCGTCGTCGACCGGCGGATCGTCGCCGGGAACGATCCGCGCGGCGGCGCGGTCCGAGACCTCGTTCGCGACGCGCTCGGCCGCTTCCTTCGACGCCGCTGCCGCATCGGCGGGGCCGACGGCGAGCTCGTCGTCGTCGCCGCCGTATTCGGTCTCGAACGAGCTCGCCTCGAGGCCCTGGTCGCTGAGCCAGCGCACCATCACCGCTTCGTAGCCGTGCGTGACGATGATGCGGGCCGCGCCCGTTGCCGCGATGGCGCGTTGCAGGCCGGGCCAGTCGGCGTGGTCGCTGAGGACGAAGCCGCGGTCGACCGAGCGCCGCCGCCGCGCCCCGCGCAGTTGCATCCAGCCGCTCGCAAAGGCGTCGCTGT
>DATMGW010000016.1:0-2948 GCA_035555295.1 Caldimonas sp. | reverse complement strand
TCGATGTCGGGGTCGCCGAGGGCATCGGCTTCGTCCTCGATGTCGATCCAGGCGAATTCAGCCCGCCCCTCGAACCGGGCGGCCAGCGCGTCGAAGATCGACCGGTACTCGCGACAGCTCGAGCACCAGTCGGCGCACAGGCAGGCGACGAGCAGACGGTCGCCGGGCACGTTCCCTACGCCTCGACGTGCAGCATGTCGTGGATCTCGTGCTCGTGCGTCGGCGCGCCGTCGAGGTTCACGGTCTGCCAGCCGTTGTCGTAGGTGACGACGCGAAAGCGTCGCCCCGGCTCGAGGCCGTGCGGGCCGGGAAAGAGCGCGAACACGTCTTCGCCCCGGTGCAGCGCCGCGACGACTTCGGAGACGTCGGCGACGGCCGGCTCGGTGTGCCATTCGTTCGTCTCGGTGTTGACCGGTCCCCATTCGACCCCGGTGACGCGGCCGTCGTCATCGAGGCGGACCTTGGCTACGGCATGCACTTTCATCACGGCTCCGTTCGGCAAAAGGCCAGTATGCCCAAGACGGCTTTCACTCGCCGCCGCGCATCCAGGCCGCGGCGCGCTCGGCGATCATCAAGGTCGGCGCGTTCGTGTTGCCGCTCGTGATCGTCGGCATGATGCTGGCGTCGACGACGCGCAGGCCGGGAACGCCATGGACGCGCAGTCGCGCGTCGACGACGGCCATCGGGTCGGCCGCGGGCCCCATCTTCGCCGTGCCGACCGGGTGAAAGATGGTCGTGCCGATGTCGCCGGCGAGCTTGGCGAGATCGGCGTCGCTTTCGAATTCGATGCCGGGCTTGATCTCGCGCGGCTTGAACGGCGCGAGCGCGGGCTGGGCGACGATGCGGCGCGTCAGGCGCAGGCTTTGCGCCGCGATCAGGGCGTCGTCCTCGGTCGCCAGGTAGTCGGGAGCGATGCGCGGCGCGTCCGAGGCGAGCGCGGAACGAATCCGGACGTGGCCGCGGCTCGTCGGGTTCAGGTTGCAGACGCTCGCCGTGAAGGCGTTGAACGCGTGCAGCGGCTCGCCGAAAGCGTCGAGCGACAGCGGCTGGACGTGGTATTCCAGGTTGGGGTGCGCCAGCTCCGGCCGGCTTTTCGTGAACGCGCCCAGTTGCGAAGGCGCCATGCTCATCGGGCCGCTGCGCTTCCATGCGTAGTGCAGCGCGATCGACGCCTTGCCCCACAGCGTGTTGGCGATCGTGTTGAGCGTGCGCACGCCCTCGACGGCGTAGACGGCGCGGATCTGCAGGTGGTCCTGCAGGTTTTCGCCGACGCCGACCAAGGCGTGGCGGATCGGGATGCCATGCGCCCCGAGCACCGCCGGCGACCCGATCCCGGACAGCTGGAGGATCTGCGGCGTGCCGACCGCGCCGGTCGCCAGGAGAATCTCGCCGCCGGGCTCGAGCCCGGCGACGACGCGCTCGCCGCCGCCGACCGGAGCGATGCGCACGCCGATCGCGCGACCCTCGGCGTCGAGCTCGATCTTTTCGATATGCGCGCCGGTCCACAGCTGCAGGTTGTCGCGCCGCTGCACGGGGCGCAGGAACGCCTTGGTCGTATTCCAGCGGATGCCGCCGCGCTGGTTGACTTCGAACAGGCCGACGCCTTCGTTGTCGCCGCGATTGAAGTCGTCGGTTCGCGGGATGCCGGCCTGCTCGGCGGCGGCGGCGAAGGCGTCGAGCACGTCCCAGCGCAGCCGCTGCTTCTCGACCCGCCATTCGCCACCCTGGCGCTGCCCGGTCGGATCGAATCCGGGAGCCGCGTGGAACGTGGAAGCCCCGGCGTGGAAGTCTTCGTGCTTGAGGAAATACGGCAGGCACTCGGCCCAGCTCCAGCCGGGGTTGGCACCGTAGCCGTCGCCCGCGCCCCAGCCGTCGTAGTCGCGCGCCTGGCCGCGTATGTAGATCATTCCGTTGATGCTGCTGCAGCCGCCGAGCACCTTGCCGCGCGGGTAGCGGAGGCTGCGCCCGTTCAGCCCGGCGGCCGGCTCGGTGGCGTAGAGCCAGTCGGTGCGCGGATTGCCGATGCAGTAGAGGTAGCCGACCGGGATATGCACCCAAAGGTAATCGTCGTTGCCTCCGGCTTCGACGAGAAGGACGCGCTTGGCGCGATCGGCGCTCAGCCGGTTGGCGAGCAGACACCCGGCGGTTCCGGCGCCGCAAACGATGTAGTCATAGCTGGAATCGGCTCGTTCGCTCATCGTCGCCTCACGCCCGGGCCCGCCTCAGCGTGCCACGCCGGTCAGCCCGGGGAAGAGCTTGACGAGACCGTCCGACATCACCTCGACCGCCAGGGCGGCGAGGATGAGGCCCATCAACCTCGTCATGACGTTGATGCCGGTCTTGCCGAGGACCCGGGCGATGCGGCCCGACAGGCTGAAGGCGATCCACACCGACAGGCCGATGACGATTCCGTAGCCGACGAGCATGGCGAGCTGCCACCAGTGGCGCGTCTTCTCGGCGTAGATCACCATGGTCGAGATCGTCGCCGGGCCGGTGAGCAGCGGGATCGTCAGCGGCACGATCGCGATCGAGTCGCCGGCGTCGACCTTGTCGCTGCCTTCGACGAGATCGGCGCCGCGGCTCTCCGCCGGCTGCGCGTTGAGCATCTGCAGCGACGCAACGAGCAGCAGCATGCCGCCGCCGACCTGGAACGAAGCGAGCGAGATGCCGAAGAACTCGATGATGCGCAGGCCGGCGAGCGCGCTTACGGCGATGACGATGAACGCGCTGAGCGCAGCGACGTGGATCGTGCGGCGCCGCTGCTCGCGCGTGAACCCTTGCGTGAAATGGATGAAGAAGGGGAGCACGCCGATCGGGTTGACGATCGCGAGCAGGGCGATCAGCGGCTTGAGGATGTCCATCGGGGAGCGGGCGGTTCGGCGCTAGGCCGCGCGGTCGGAGCGGCGATTGTCGTCGCCGGCCAGCTGGCGCAGGTAGGCCAGCCCGGC
>DATMGW010000015.1:0-2392 GCA_035555295.1 Caldimonas sp. | reverse complement strand
TTGGCTAGAGGATGCATACCAGGACCGAGCCCGCGACCGACGGTAGTGTCTCAAGACACTACCCGACCGACCTGCCAACTCTGCCGCCTGCTACACTAGAAGGCTTTTCGTGCATTGCTCCAGCGAAAAGCGTGCCCATCGGGGCACAGATGGACGAAGCGAACACGGGTAAGCGACCGCCTTCAGAAGCGGGCCCACATCGTCGAAGCGTCGTCCAGGAGCTGTTTTCAACTCGAAACTTCCATGAAAACCTTCAGCGCCAAACCCGCCGAAGTGACGCATGAGTGGTTTGTGATCGACGCGACCGACAAGGTCTTGGGCAGGGTGGCCAGTGAAGTCGCCCTTCGCCTGCGCGGCAAGCACAAAGCCATCTACACGCCTCACGTCGACACGGGCGACTTCATCGTCATCGTCAACGCCGACAAGATCCGCGTCACCGGCAACAAGGCCGACGACAAGATCTACTATCGGCATTCCGGGTATCCCGGCGGCATTCGCAGCCTCAAGTTCAAGGAGATGCAGGCCCGCCATCCCGGTCGCGCTCTCGAGAAGGCGGTCAAGGGCATGCTGCCCAAGGGCCCGCTCGGCTACGCGATGATCAAGAAGCTGAAGGTCTATGCGGGCGACACGCACCCGCACGCCGCCCAGCAACCCAAGACCCTCACCTTGCAAGGCGCGCGATGATCGGAAACTGGAACTACGGGACCGGCCGGCGCAAGTCGTCGGTGGCGCGCGTCTTCATGAAGAAGGGCACCGGCCTCATCCTCGTCAACGGCAAGCCGGTCGAGGAATACTTCGGCCGCCAGACGTCGATCATGGTCGTCCGCCAGCCGCTGCTCCTGACGGCCAACGACGCGACCTTCGACGTCAAGGTCAACGTCCACGGCGGCGGCGAGACCGGCCAGGCCGGCGCGATCCGCCACGGCATCACGCGTGCCCTGATGGACTACGACATGGCGCTCAAGCCCGACCTGAGCCGGGCCGGGTTCGTGACGCGCGACGCGCGCGAGGTCGAGCGCAAGAAGGTCGGCCTGCACGGCGCCCGGCGCCGCAAGCAGTTCAGCAAGCGCTGATCGGGCCGGGCTTTCGTGGCAGAAGCCGCCTGCGGGCGGCTTCTTGTTTTGGCACGAATCTTCCCCAACTGAGATAATCCGCATCAACCATCGTCAATCGTAGGAGCGTTGTCATGAGCGCAGTCGCCGAAAACATTGTCGCCAGCCCGGGAGCCGACGCGCCGCCCCCGCCGCTCGTCTTCACCGACAGTGCCGCCAACAAGGTCAAGGAACTCGTCGACGAGGAAGGCAATCCGGAGCTCAAGCTTCGCGTCTTCGTCCAGGGCGGCGGTTGCTCGGGCTTCCAGTACGGCTTCACCTTCGACGAGATCGTCAACGACGACGACACGCAGATGGCGAAGAACGGCGTCACGCTGCTCATCGACGCGATGAGCCTGCAGTACCTCGCCGGTGCCGAGATCGACTACAAGGACGATCTGCAAGGTGCCCAGTTCGTGATCAAGAACCCGAACGCGACGACGACCTGCGGTTGCGGCTCGAGCTTCTCCGCCTGAGGCGTTCCCCGCTCAGCGAAAGCCGCCGCGAGGCGGCTTTTTCATGCCCGTCTCGCGCCGGCCGGGTACAGCGCACCGAGGACGCGCGGCCCTCTTGCGCCCGTGACGGCCTCGATATTTCCCGGCTCGCGACGGACGAAGGCCCGCGCCAGCCAGGCGAAGGCGGCCGCTTCGACCTGATCGGCGGGCAGGCCGCGCGCATCGCTCGTGACGACGTTGCGGGGCGCCAGCAGGCGTGCGAGGCGCGCCATCAGGTCCGCGTTGAAGGCGCCGCCGCCACATACGACGAGCTCTCGCGCATCGGGTGCGCAGGCGTCGAGGGCGCGCGCGCACGAGCTCGCCGTCAGCTCGGCCAGCGTCGCCTGCACGTCCTCGGCGCGCAGGCGCCGGCGCGCGTCGCAGGCCGCGAGCCGGGCTTCCAGCCAGGCCGCGTCGAACAGGTCGCGGCCGGTGCTCTTGGGCGCGGGCAGCGCGAAGTAGGGCTCCGCGAGCAGGGCGTCGAGAAGGCGGGCGTCGACGCTGCCCGACGCGGCCCGGGCGCCTGACGCGTCGAAGCGCTGCCCGGTGTGGGCCTCGTGCCAAAGATCGAGCAGGGCGTTGGCCGGCCCGCAATCGAAGCCCAGGGTCCGGCCGTCGGCGCCGATCGCCGTCAGGTTGGCGATCCCGCCCAGGTTGAGGACGGCCGCGGCCTGGCCCTCTCGGGCGAAGACGGCGCGATGAAAGGCCGGAACGAGCGGGGCCCCCTGGCCGCCGGCGGCGACGTCGCGGCTGCGAAAGTCGGCAACGACGTCGATGCCGGTCAGCTCGGCGAGCAGTGCCGGCGCG
>DATMGW010000014.1:0-3541 GCA_035555295.1 Caldimonas sp. | reverse complement strand
GCGTCCTCGATGCGCGTCTCGTCGACTACTACGCCAGTGCCGGCGGCGAGCCGAACAGCCTGGGCCTGAGTCTCTACGACGTCGCGGCCAGTACGGCGCAGCCGATCGCCGCCGCCGACGTGCGGATCTGCAACCTCGACGACGTCGCCGGGGGCTGGGCGCACATGCCCGCCGACGCCAAGGTGGTGATCGATCCGCTGCTCGGCCGCATCGCGCTGCCGAAGCCGCTCGACGCCGGCACCCTTCTGCGCGTCGACTACCGCTACGGCTTCAGCGGCCCGATCGGCGGCGGCGAATACGACCGCGCCGCCGAGGTCGCCGACGCCGAGGCGCCGCCGCACCTCGCGCTCGTTCCCACCGATCACGCGACGATCCAGGCGGCGCTCGACGCGATCGAGGCGACCGGCAACGGCGGCGTCGTGCAGATCGTCGACAGCGGCCGCTACGAGGAGACACTGACGATCGTCGTGCCCGCGCAAAAGCGCATCGAGCTGCGCGCCGACGACGGCTGCCGGCCGACGCTCGTTCTGGGCGGCGATTTCACGCTGACGGGCGACGCCGATTCCGAGCTGCGCCTGAACGGCCTGCTCATCACCGGTGCGCCACTGCGCGTTCCCGCCGGCGCCGGCAACCAGCTGGCGCGGCTGCGTCTTGCGCACTGCACGCTGGTGCCGGGGATTGCATTGAACGCCGACAGCTCGCCGCAGCTGCCCGATACGGCCAGCCTCATGGTCGAGATCCACGCCCTGGCGCTGACGCTCGAGCGGACGATCAGCGGCGCCCTGCGCATCGATGCCGAAGCGACGGTGAGCGGCACCGACAGCATCGTCGACGCGACGCACGCTACCGGCGTCGCCTACGCGGCGCCCGACGGCGTGGGCGCCGGCGGTGCGATGCAGCTCGTCGGCTGTACGGTCGTCGGCAAGATCAACGCGTTGCAGCTGCCGCTGGTCTCGAACTCGATCCTGCTCGCGCGCCTGGCGACCGGCGACACGTGGCCGGCGCCCGTCGTCGCCCAGCGACGCCAGGAAGGCTGCATCCGCTTCAGCTATCTGCCGGACAGCGCCCGCGTGCCGCGCCGCTATCGCTGCCTTCCCGATTCGGCCGATTCGCCGGAGCTGGCCGTGCCGCGCTTCACCTCGTTGCGCTATGGCTTCGCGTCCTACGCGCAGCTCGCCGTGTCGTCGGGGGCGAAACTGCTGAACGGCGCCGACAACGACGGCCAGCCGGGCGCCTTCAATTTCCTCTTTCAGCCGCAACGCGAGACCAACTTGCGCGTGCGGCTGGCCGAATACCTGCGCGTCGGCCTCGAGGCCGGAATCATCTATGCAAGCTAGGGACGACGCCATGCGTAGCGCGAACACAGGAGCACAACATGAGCGGTGACTTCAGCCGGATCGTCTGGGATCCGGCGCACGACTACGACGGCGTGCTGCTGCAGCAGGGCCGGCCGCTGCTCGACAGCGACTGGAACGATCTCGTCGCGCAGGCCAACCGCCGCGCCCGGGCGACAAGCTACGACACCTTCGGCGGCGTCGCCGTGGTGCCGATGACAACGCCCGACGGCTTCAAGCTGACCCTCTCCGGCACGCAGTTCACGATCGGTCGCGGCCGCATCTACGTCGACGGCATCCTCGCCGAGAACCATGGCCTGCCTGCGCCGGCGTGGAACTCCGGCATCGCCTGGGATGCGGCGCTCGCCGAGCTGTACGGCACGAATCCGGTGCCGTACGACCAGCAGCCCTATCTGCCGAATCCGCCGCCGCTGCCGATCAGCGGCGGCCCGTATCTCGTCTACGTCGACGTGTGGGAGCGCGAGGTCACGCAGTTCGAGGCGCCGGATCTCGTCGACAAGGCGGTCGGCGTCGACTCGACGACACGTCTGCAGACGGTCTGGCAGGTGAAAGCGCTGGGCAACGACCCCGGCACGAGCATCGACTGCAACACCGATCTGACGGCGCTGCCCGACTGGACGGCACTGATTGCGCCGTCGGCCGGCCGGCTGAGCACCGCAACCGCGATCTTCGGCACGTCAGACCCTTGCCTGATCCCGCCGGCCGGCGGCTATACCGGCCTCGAGAACCAGCTCTATCGGGTCGAGATCCACGACGGTGGCGCGCCCGGCACCGCGACCTTCAAGTGGTCGCGCGACAACGCATCGGTCGAGACCCGCGTCGACGCGTTCCCCGACGCGAGCACGCTCGTCGTCGACAGCGTCGGCAAGGACGGCGTGCTGCGCTTCGACGACGGCGACTGGATCGAGATCCTCGACGACTGGCTCGAGCTGGCCAACCAGCCGGGCGAGCTGCATCGCATCGTCCTCGGCGGCGGCGTCGACGACGCGACGCGGACGATCACGCTCGAGACGCCCGTCACCGCCGGGCGCTTCAACGCCGATCCGGCCGCACAGCGCAACACGCGCATTCGCCGCTGGGACCAGAACGGCCAGGTGCTGCGCACCGACGTGTCGCCGCCATCCGTCTACGCCGACCTCGGCGCCGCCGCGAGCACCGGTGCCATCACGGTCCCGGCTGACGGGACCATCACACTGGCGCTCGAAAGCGGCATCGTCGTCAGCTTCGACGTCTTCGTCGCCGGCGGTCTCTTCAAGAGCGGCGAATGGTGGGTGTTCGCGGCGCGCACCGCCGACGCGTCGGTCGAGACGCTCGACCACGCACCGCCGCGCGGCATCCACCATCACTACGCCAAGCTCGGCGTCTACACGCCCGGCCAGCCGCTCCTCAACTGCACCCAGTTCTGGCCACCGTCGTTCGGCGGCGACAGCTGCGCCTGCACGATCTGCGTCAGCCCCGAGGCGCATGCCCAGTCTGCCCCTTCGCTGCAGCAGGCGATCGACATCGTGATGGCCGGCGGCGGCGGCACCGTCTGCCTCGAGGTCGGCCTCTACTTTCTGAACGCGCCGCTGCGCATCGACGGCGCAAGCTCGCTGACCTTGCGCGGGCAGGGCCAGGCGACGCGCCTCATCACCCCGGCCGGGGCGATCGCGGTCAGCAAGTCGAACGACATCACGCTCGAGTGCTTCGAAGTCCAGAGCGCGACCGACGCGCCCCAAGGCGCGTTCGCCGCAATCACGATCGACACGACGCAGAACGTGCACGTCGAGCAGCTGATGCTCGTCGTCCGCAGCAACGTCGCGAGCACCGCCGCGATCGCCCTGTCGGGGCGGCTCGCGGGCGTGAGCTTGTGCGACAACATGATCAACGCGCCGCAGGGGATCGTCAGCGCCGCGTCGGGCAGCGCCTTCAAGGCCGGCGCGATCACCCTGCAGAGCCTGCGCGTCGAGGACAACGTGTTCCAGTGCGCGACCACGGCGATCCTGCTGCAGCTCAACGCCGATTCGCAGGCACCGCTGCGCCTCTTCGACAACCACATCACCCAGTGCAGCCGCTTCGGCATCCAGGTGCTCGGCGCAGGCATCGCCGACGCCGGCCTGGAGGTTGCCGGCAACCGCCTCGGAGTGAGCGGCATGGCCGCAATCGCCACCAGCCTGGGCGGCGAACGCATCGAGAACAACGACATC
>DATMGW010000013.1:0-2517 GCA_035555295.1 Caldimonas sp. | reverse complement strand
GCCTCGATCCCGGACAATCCGGCATGGCCGGAATCAAGTCGATCCTCGTGCACGTCGACGCGACGCCGCAGAGCGTCGCCCGACTCCAGATCACCTACCAGCTCGCCGCGCGCCACGGGGCGCGGATCACGGCGCTCTTCGGCGCCACGCCGGATACGGAGCGCAGATCGTTCGCGTATTCCGCCGCGGCCGCGCTGGGCGACGAAAGCGAATGGCACGCAGCGGCCCACGAGGAAGCCCGAACGCGACTGCAAGAATGCGTCGGTGACGAGGGCCCGCCGATCACCTGGTGCGACGTCGTCGCCGATTCGATCACGCACGGGTTCGTCGCCGAGGCCGCTTACGCGGATCTGCTCGTCGTCGGCCAGCAGGCGGCCGTTCCGCCAGCCGGTGCGGCGCCCCCGGGCTTCGTCGAGTCGATCATTTTCGACAGCGGCCGCCCGACGCTCGTCATCCCGGCCGCCGTGCGCAGCGGCAGCGTCGGCCGGCGCGTCCTCGTCGCCTGGGACGGGTCAGCGCCGGCAGCGCGCGTCCTGACGAGTGCGCTTGCGTTCCTGCAGCGCGCCGAGCAGATCGACGTCGTCTCCTGGTCGGAGCATCCGCGCCGCGCGCCGTTCAGCCGGGTCGATGTCGGCGGCTACCTCCGCGCCCACGGCATCCCGGCGCGGCTGCAGCAGCGAAAGGCGACCGGGCGGATCGCCGACGAGCTGGCGACGATGGCGACGAGCCTGGCGGCCGATCTCGTCGTGATGGGCTGCTACGGCCACAACCGGATGAGCGAACGCATCTTCGGTGGGACCTCGCGGACCGCGCTGGCGACGCTGCCCTTTCCGCTGCTCGTGTCGCATTGACGCCGGGCCCCGGGCGAGTCGGGAACGGCGCGTGCCGGCAGCGCCTGGTCGCGGTCCGGCGCGCCACGGCGCGACGACGGACCGTCAGATGATGCGCGAGAAGCGGTCGCGAAACTTGTCGTCGCGCAGGTAGCGGTCGAAGACCATCGCCACCGCGCGCACGAGATACCAGCCGGTCGTCGTGACCTGGATCGCCCCGGCCTCGATGTCGACGAGGCCGGCCTCGGCGAGCGTCGCGAGCCGGGCCAGCTCGGTGGCGAAGTCCTCGCGCATCCGGATCGGGTGCGTCGCCTCTATGGACGCGAACTCGACGCGACCCTGGCACATCAGGGCCATGATGACGTCGCGGCGCACCCGGTCGTCGTCGCTCAGGCTCATGCCGCGGACGACGGGGAGCTGACCCTGGCGCAGTGCCGTGTAGTACTCGGGCAGGGTCTTCGCGTTCTGGTGGAAGGTCGAGCCGATCTTGCCGATCGCCGAGACGCCGAAGGCGACCAGGTCGCAGTCGGGCTGCGTGCTGTAGCCCTGGAAGTTGCGATGCAGCCGGCCCTCGCGCTTGGCGACCGCCAGCGCGTCGTCGGCGAGCGCGAAGTGGTCCATCCCGATGTAGGTGTAGCCGCGGCCGAGGAAGCCCGCGATCGCGCCGCCGAGCATGGCCACGCGTTGCGTCCCGTCGGGCAGCTCGGCGGCGAGGATGCGGCGCTGCGGCTTGAAGCGCTGCGGCAGGTGCGCGTAGGCGTACAGCGCGATGCGGTCGGGGCGCAGCTCGCCGATCTGCGCGACGGTGCGGGCAAAGCTCTCCGGCGTCTGCAGCGGCAGGCCATAGATCAGGTCGGCGTTGATCGACTCGAAGCCGAGCTCGCGGGCGCTCTTCATCAGGACGCGGACGCTTTCGAGCGGCTGCACGCGGTGCACCGCCTCCTGCACCCGCGGATCGAAATCCTGCACGCCGAAGCTGAGGCGATTGAAGCCGATCCCGCGCAGGTGCGCCAGGCGTTGCGGCGTCACCGTGCGCGGGTCGACTTCGATCGACACCTCGGCGTCGGCGGCGATGTCGAAGGAGCGTCGCAGCGATGCCATGACCCGGTCGAGCTCGGCGTCGGCAAGGAAAGTCGGCGAGCCGCCGCCGAAGTGCAGCTGCGAGACCTGTTGCCGCGGACCGAGCGCCGCGGCCGTCAGGCCGACCTCGATGTCGAGCGCGTCGAGGTACTCGACGGCGCGCTCGTGATGCTTGGTGATGACCTTGTTGCAGGCGCAGTAGTAGCACACGGACTCGCAGAACGGGATGTGCACGTACAGCGACAGGGGCGCGGCGGCGCCGGCGGCGCGTCGCGCCAGAGCGGCTTGCAGGTCGTCAGCGCCGAAGGCGTCGCTGAACCGGTCCGCCGTCGGATACGACGTATAGCGCGGCCCGGGCGTATCGAAGCTTCGAAGGAGGGCTTCCGGGAGAATGGCGGACGACCCGGCGGGTGCGGCGACAAGCGTGCTCATGGCCGGGATGGTGGGGTGCCGAACCGGGTCCGCTCTTGCGCTGGCGCAAATTTCGGCACGCCTTTCGTATGATTCGGCGACACGGCGTCATCCCGGCGCCAGGGCAGCAGCCGGTCCTTCCGGCACCTCCAAGGGGGGCCGGGCTGGCCTGCGACGAAGGGTGACGAATGGACTC
>DATMGW010000012.1:0-2914 GCA_035555295.1 Caldimonas sp. | reverse complement strand
GCCGGCGGCGAGGGCGTTGAGCTTGAGGCGCGAGCGCACCTGGCTGGGCGTGAGGCGGGTGCCGCGGTTGCTGACGAAGAGCGCCGCTTCGCCCGGCCGCGCCATGGCGCCGCGCAGCGCCAGCCAGTATTCGAGCGCCTTCAGCGCCGGCCCGCCGACCGGCACGCTGCGCCGCTTGCTGCCCTTGCCGAGGACATGCGCGCTCGCATCGGCGGCATCGATCCAGCCGGCCGCCGCCGCGCCCGCGCGCAGGTCGAGGCCGACCAGCTCGCCGACGCGCAAGCCGCAACCGTAGAGCAGCTCGGCGATGCTGGCATCGCGTGCCGCGAGCACCGGGTTGCCGCCGGCGCCGCGATGCTCGACCAGCGCGACCGCGTGATCGACGGCGAGCGCCTTCGGCAGCGGCCTGCCGGCGCGCGGCGCGCGCACGCCTTCCACCGGATTGGCGGCGACGAGACCGTCGCGGCCGAGCCAGCGATAAAGACCCCGCCACGCCGACAGCGCAATGGCGATGCTGCGCGGCGCCAGGCCCTGGCCGTGCAACTGCGCCGCCCAGCGGCGCACGTGAGGGACCTTCGCCTCGCGCAACGGAACGGCGGCCGCGGCCGCGAAGCGCTGCAGGCGGACGAACGCTTCGCCGTACAGGGCCAGCGTGCGCGCCGCGAGGCGACGTTCGACCCGCAGGAACTCGAGATGCCGCTCGATGTCGGAGTCGAGGGCAAGCGGTGCGTTCACGCCGCCGGCAGCAATCGCGTCAGCGCCGCGCTGGCGATCTCGCCGATGCAGGCGAGGAACTCGGTGCCCATGTCGGCGGTGTAGCGCGTCGGGTCGGGCGAGGCGAGGACGAGCAGGCCGAACGCCCCGCGGAGGCTGTCGTGACGCAACGGGATCATCGCCATCGACTGCACTGCCGCCGCGTCGTCGAGCCAGCGGACCGCCTCGAAGCCGGAGTTCGCGCCGCAGTACGGAACGCCGAGGTCGCTCGCGAAGGTCCTGGCGTCGTCGCCGACCTTGCACGCGAACGCCAGCCCGGAAAACGCCTCGGCGCCGCCCCAGACGCGGATCGCTGCCTGCGGAATCATGAACTGGTGCCTGAGCTCGCGCACGAGCACGTCGGGCAGGTCGGCCGCGTTCGCCGTCAGCATCAGGGCGCGCGTCCAGCGATGCAGCTTGTCGGCGATGGCGACGTTGTCCTGGCCGTTCCTGATCATCTCGATGATCTGCCGCTCGAGGCCCTTGATCTTGTCGCGCAGCATTTCCATCTGCCGCTCCTGCAGCGAGACGGCGCGCTGGCCGTGCGGATTGGCGAGCTGCACCGTGCCGAGCAGCTCGGCGTGGCGCTCGAAGAAGCCGGGGCTGGTCGCGAGGTAGTTCGCGATGTCGGTCTCGGTGATGCCTTGCACGCCGGTCGGCGCTCCGCTCTGCGTCATGGTCGTGTCCCGTTTCCCGCGCGGCTGTCGTTCATAGCTCGATCTCCCCTTCGTAAACCGTCGCGGCCGGGCCGGTCATGACGACCGGCGCCCCGCCGCCCTGCCAATCGATCGTCAGCGTGCCGCCGCGCGTCTCGACGTCGACGCTCGCATCGAGCAGGCCGAGGCGGATGCCGACGGCGACGGCGGCGCACGCGCCGGTGCCGCAGGCCAGGGTCTCGCCGGCGCCGCGCTCGTAGACGCGCAGGCGGATCGCGCAGCGCGAGACGATCTGCATGAAGCCGGCGTTGACGCCTTGCGCGAAGCGGACGTGGCGCTCGATCCGCGGGCCCAGCGTCGCGACCGGGGCGGCGTCGACATCGGCGACGATCTGCACCGCGTGCGGGTTGCCCATCGAGACGACGGCGAGGTCGACCGTGCGACCGTCGCCGATCTCGACCGGCCAGAGCGGCAGGCCCGAATCGGCCGAGCGTGGCGCCAGCCAGGTGCTGTCGAAGGGGACGTGCGCCGGATCGAAATCGGGCGGCCCCATGTCGACGCTGACGCGGCCGTCGCCCTGCAGGCGCAGCTCGAGGCGGCGGTTCATGGTCTCGACGACGAGCGTCTTCTTGTCGCTCAGGCCGTGCTCGCGCACGTAACGGACAAAGCAGCGCGCCCCGTTGCCGCAGTGCTCGACCTCGTCGCCGCTGCCGCCGTTGAAGATCCGATAGCCGAAATCGGCGCCCGCGCTGCGCGCCGGCTCGACGAAAAGGATCTGGTCGGCGCCGACGCCGAAGCGCCGGTCGGCCAGCGTCTTCAGCTGTTCGTTGCTCAACGCGAGCGGAGTGCGGGTGGCGTCGAGCACGACGAAGTCGTTGCCCGCGCCCTGCATCTTCGTGAAGCGAACCCGCATGGGTGGATTATCGGCGGGCGGCGGGCCGCTCCCAAGCCGCGCCGCGCCCCCTCGGGAGGCAGCGACCGAAGGGAGGCGCCATCGGGTTCAATACAGCGACGGCTCGCCCGGCGGCCGCGTCTTGAAGCGGCGATGGACCCACAGGTATTGCGCCGGATTGCGGCGGATCTCGCTTTCGATCCAGCGATTCATGCGGGCGCTGTCGGCGACCGCGTCGTCGCTCGGAAAATCGGCCCAGGGCTCTTCGTAGCGCACGCGATAGCCCTGTCCGCCGGGAAGAATCTCGGCCACCACCGGCTGGACGATCATGTTCAGCGCCTTGGCCATGCGCGAAGGCGCCAGCAGGGTCGCCGCCTCGATGCCGAAGAAGGGCACGAAAGCGGCGTCGCGCATGCCGAAGTCCATGTCGGGCAGGTTGAAGAAGCCGTCGCCGCGCCGGATCGCGCGAAAGAGCGCCCGGCCGGCCTCGTCGCGCGAGAAGATCTCGGCGTTGCCGAGACGAAGACGGCCGCGCCGCAATGCCCGGTCCATGACGGCGTTGCTCTGCCGCTGGTAGATCGAGATGCCCCTCTTCTTCTGGAAGAGGAGAACC
>DATMGW010000011.1:0-6535 GCA_035555295.1 Caldimonas sp. | reverse complement strand
GGCGGCGGTACACATCGACGCCGAGTATTCCAGGGGCACCGAGTTCGGCCAGCCGCTCGTCAACAGCATCTTCACGCTCGGCCTCGTCATCGGCCTGTCGGTGCAGGACACGACGCTCGGAACGACCGTCGCCAACCTCGGCATGACGGACACCCGCTTTCCCAAGCCCGTCTTCCACGGCGACACGATCCGTTCGCGCACGACGGTCAAGGAGCTGCGCGAGAGCCGCTCACGGCCGAACGCCGGAATCGTCACCTTCCTGCACCAGGGCTTCAACCAGCGCGGCGAAGAAGTCTGCACCTGCACGCGCCAGGCGCTGATGCTAAGGAGGCCAGCATGAAGGCCCTCACCCCGGCCCTCTCCCGCAAGCGGGCGAGGGAGATCGCATGAAACTGCGCTCGCTGCTTTTCGTCCCGGCGGACAGCGAACGCAAGCTCGCCAAGTCGCTCGCGTCGCCGGCCGACGTGCTGATCCTCGATCTCGAGGACGCCGTCGCCGAATCGCGCAAGGTCGAGGCGCGGCGAATGGCCGCAGAGTTCATCGCCACGCAGGCGATGCGCATCGGCGCGAAGCTCTACGTCCGCATTAACCCGCTCGATACGGCGCTGGCGATGGGCGACCTCGCCGCCGTCGTCGTTCCCGGGCTCGCCGGAATCATGCTGCCGAAGACGAAAAGCGCAGCCGACGTCGCCCGACTGGGCCACGGCCTCGACGCGCTCGAGGCGCGCGCCGGTCTCGCGGCTGGGAGCGTCGCCATCGTTCCGGTCGCGACCGAGACGGCCGAGGCGATGCTGACGATGCAGAGCTACGCGCAGTTCGCGCTGCCGCGCCTGGCCGGAATCACCTGGGGTGCAGAAGACCTTTCGGCAGCGATCGGCGCGGTCTCGAACCGCGACGAAGACGGCCACTATTCGCCGCTCTACACGCTCGCCAATTCGCTGTGCCTCGCGGCGGCGGCCGCTGCCGGCGTGCCGCCGATCGACACGGTGCACGTCGACTTCCGCGACGCCGCCGGGCTCGCCGCCGCGTGCCGCGCCTCGCGGCGGCGCGGCTTTCGCGGCCGCATCGCCATCCACCCCGACCAGGTCGCGATCATCAACGACGCCTATATGCCTTCGGCCGAGGAGATGGCGCATGCGCAGCGCATCGTCGACGCCTTCGCCGCGAACCCCGACGCCGGAACGCTGAGCCTCGACGGCGCGATGGTCGACCGGCCGCATCTCACGCAGGCGCTGCGCACGCTCGGCCTCGCCTGAGCGCCGTCGCACGGCAGGGAGCAGACCCCATGGACTTTTCCGTCAGCGAAGACCACCGCGCGATCCGCGACGGCGTCGGCGCCGTCGTGCGCTCGTTCGACGACGAGTACTGGCTCGCGCGCGATGAGGATGGCGAGTTCCCGAAGGAATTCCACCGGGCGATGGCCGACGCCGGCTGGCTCGGCATCACGATGCCGCCGGAGTACGGCGGTGCCGGTCTCGGCGTCGCCGAGGCGGCGATCATGATGCACGAAGTGGCGAGCCACGGTGGGGCGATGGCGGCGGCGTCGACAGTGCACATCAACCTGTTCGGGCCGCATCCGATCGTCCTCTTCGGAAGCGACGAGCAGCGCAAGCGCTGGCTGCCGCGACTCGTCGAAGGCAAGGACCAGGTCGCCTTCGGCTTCACCGAGCCCGACGCCGGGCTCAACACGACGGCGATCAAGACCTTCGCCGAGAAGGTGCCAGGCGGCTACGTCGTCAACGGCCAGAAGGTCTGGACCTCGACCGCGCAGATCGCCTCGAAGATCATGCTGCTGACGCGCACGACCAAGCTCGAGGACTGCACGCGCCCGACCGACGGCATCACGATCTTCTACACCGACCTCGACCGCAGCAAGATCGAGGTGCGGCGGATCGCGAAGATGGGTCGCAAGGCGGTCGACTCGAACGCGATCTTCATCGACGGCCTCTTCGTCCCCGAGACGGACCGTGTCGGCGAGGAGGGCAAGGGCTTCTCGTACATCCTGCACAGCCTCAATCCCGAGCGCCTGATCGTCGCCGCCGAGGCGATCGCGATCGGCCAGGATGCCCTGCGCCGGGCGACGCAGTACGCGCGCGAGCGCGTCGTCTTCGGCCGGCCGATCGGCCAGAACCAGTCGATCCAGCACCCGCTCGCCGAGCGCTGGATGGCGCTCGAGGCCGCCTGGGCGATGGTGATGAAGGGTTCCTGGCTCTACGACACGCACCAGCCGTGCGGCGCCGAAGCGAACACCGCGAAGTTCCTCGGCGCGCGTGCCGGCTACGACTCGTGCCTGCAGGCGGTGCTGACGCACGGCGGCTTCGGCTACGCCAAGGAATACCACGTCGAGCGGCTGCTGCGCGAAGTCACGATCACGCGCATCGCGCCGATCACCGAGCAGCTGATCCTCTCGTTCGTCGCCGAGAAGGTGCTCGACCTGCCGAAGTCTTATTGAAGGGAAGCACCGTGTTCAAACGCGAGCTGTTCAACTCCGACCACGAGGTGTTTCGCGACACGGTGCGCAAGTTCGTCGAGAACGAGATCGCGCCCTTCCACGCGCAGTGGGAAGACGACGGCGTCGTTCCGCGCGCACTCTGGAAGAAGGCAAGCGCCGCGGGAATGCTGTGCTGCACGGTTCCCGAGGAATACGGCGGCATCGGCGCCGACTACCTGTTCGACGTCGTCGTCTTCGAGGAGATGGCGCGCTCCGGATTCACCGGCCCGGGCTTCATGATCCATTGCGACCTCGTCGCGACCTACATCGCGAGCTTCGGCAGCGAGGCGCAGAAGAAGCGCTGGTTGCCGCTGATGGTGAGCGGCGAGGCGATCGGCTCGCTCGGAATGACCGAGCCGCACGCCGGGAGCGACCTGAAGGCGATCCGCACGAAGGCCGTTCGCGACGGCGACGACTACGTGATCAACGGGCAGAAGGTCTTCATCTCGAACGGCCAGCTCTGCGACGTGATCGTGCTGGCGACCAAGACCGACAGCAGCGCCGGCGCCAAGGGCGTGACGCTCTTTCTCGTCGACACGCACCTGCCCGGGTTCAGGCGCGGCAAGAACCTGCGCAAGATCGGCATGAAGGGCCAGGACACGTCGGAGCTCTTCTTCGACGACCTGCGCGTTCCGGCCGCGGCGATGCTCGGCGAGGAAGGCCGCGGCTTCGAGCTGATGATGACCAAGCTCGCCCAGGAGCGCCTGGCGCAGACGATCCGCTCGGCCGTCGTCGCCGAGACCGTGATCGACTGGACGGTCGAGTACACGTCGGGCCGCAAGGCCTTCGGCAAGACGATCGGCGACTTCCAGAACACGCAATTCAAGCTCGCCGAGCTGAAGACCGAAGCCGTCGTCGGCCGCGTCTTCACCGACACGTGCATCGCCAACTTCATGAAGGGGCAGCTCGACGCCGTCGCCGCGGCGATGGCCAAGATGTGGCTGTCGAACCTGCACTGCAAGGTCGTCGACGAGTGCCTGCAGCTGTTCGGCGGCTGGGGCTACATGTGGGAGTACCCGATCGCGCGTGCCTACGCCGACGCGCGCGTCGTCAAGATCGCCGGCGGCTCGATCGAGGTGATGAAGCACATCATCGGCCGCAAACTCTTCGCCGACGTGCGCCACGTCGGCGATCGCGGCCACGCGATCGCCGGAATCAACCCGGTCTAGTGTCCTGTCCCGCAAGCGGGAGAGAGAGCCATCCAGGAGACATCGATGAGCAACCCACCGCGCGGCCCCTTCCGCGACGACGCCCTCGCGGGCAGGCGCATCCTCATCACCGGCGGCGGCACGGGGCTCGGCAAGGAGCTCGCGAGGAGCTTCGTCGCGCATGGCGCGTCGGTGCACATCTGCGGCCGGCGCGAAGGCGTGCTGCAGGAGGCGGTCGCCGAGCTGAAGCAGGCCGCGGCGCACGGCGGAACGATCGTGTACCAGATCTGCGACGTGCGCGACGCGGCGCAGATCGAGGCGATGGTCGAGCGCATCTGGCAGGGCGGCCCGCTGACCGGCCTCGTCAACAATGCCGCGGCGAACTTCATCTCGCCTTCGATCGACATCAGCCCGCGCGGCTTCGAGGCGGTGCGCTCGACCGTGATGGACGGCGCGTTGCACGCGACGCTCGCCTGCGGAAGGCGCTGGATCGCGCAGGGGCTACCGGGATCGGTCGTGAGCATGCTCGTCACCTGGGTCTGGACCGGCTCGGCCTACGTGCTGCCTTCGGTGATGGCCAAGACCGCCGTGCACGCGATGACGATGTCGCTCGCCGTTGAATGGGGGCGCCACAACATCCGCGTCAACGCCGTCGCGCCGGGGCCCTTCCCGACCGAGAGCGCCTGGGAAAAGCTCGCGCCGATTCCCAAGGCCAACGTCGGCGCCGCTTCGGCCGAGAAAGTGCCGATGGGCCGCTTCGGCAGGATGGACGAGCTCTGCAACCTGCTGACCTTCCTGCAGTCGGATGGCTGCGACTACCTGACGGGCCAGAACATCGCGATCGACGGCGGGCATCACCTCGCGTCGCCGAGCACCTTCGCCGAGCTGGGCGCGCTGACCGCCGAGGACTGGGCCGAAGCGAAGCAGCTCGTCCGCGCCAGGGCGGTGCAGGAAAAGGCGCAGCGCAGCGCCGGCTGAGCGCGCGCGACGATTGATCCGGTTCAGCCGACTGGAGCATCATCCGGCTGAGGAGCCCCGCCCATGACCGACCTGTCCGCCGAGCACAAGGCGCTCGCCGAATACCGACCGACCAACAAGGTGCGCTTCGTCACCGCGGCGGCGCTTTTCGACGGCCACGACGCCGCCATCAACATCATGCGCAGGATCCTCCAGGGCATGGGCGCCGAGGTCATCCACCTGGGGCACAACCGCTCGGTCGAGGAAGTCGTCACCGCCGCCCTGCAGGAAGACGCGCACGGCATCGCCATCAGCTCGTACCAGGGCGGCCACGTCGAGTACTTCGGCTACATGGTCGAGATGCTGAAGGCACGCGGCGGCGCCGGGATCCAGGTCTTCGGCGGCGGCGGCGGCGTCATCGTGCGCAGCGAGATCGAGGCGCTGCAGGCGGCCGGCGTGGCGCGCATCTACAGCCCCGAGGACGGGCAGCGCATGGGGCTGGCCGGAATGATCGGCGAGATGCTGATGCGCAGCGACCACGACCTCGCCGAGCAGCGCGGCGCGGGCCTCGACGCGGTGCGCCCGCCGAAGGGGCGAAAGGGTCGCGCTGCCGAGCCGGCCGACGCCCTGCAGGCGCGCTGGCGCGCCCTCGCCCGCCTGATCACGGTCCTCGAGACCGGCCGCGATACCGAGGCGCTGAAGGCCGAGGTGCAGGCCGAGGCGAAGTTGGCGAAGACTCCGGTCGTCGGCATCACCGGCACCGGCGGCGCCGGCAAGTCGAGCCTGACGGACGAGCTGGTGCGGCGGCTGCGCCTCGACCAGGGCGATCGCCTGCAGATCGCCATCATCTCGATCGATCCGTCGCGCCGGAAGAGTGGCGGCGCCCTGCTCGGTGACCGCATCCGAATGAATGCGATAGGCCCGTGGGCCAAGCCGGGCGATCGCACGGCTTCGGAGGCCCTGCCGCGCGTCTACATGCGCTCTCTTGCGACGCGCGACTTCGGCTCCGAGATCAGCGCCGCGCTGCCCGACGTGCTGGCGGCTGTGAAGGTCGCCGGGTTCGACCTCGTCATCGTCGAGACCTCGGGAATCGGCCAGGGCGACGCGGCGATCGTTCCGCTCGTCGACGTGCCGATGTACGTGATGACTCCCGAGTACGGCGCCGCCAGCCAGCTCGAGAAGATCGACATGCTCGACTTCGCCGAGTTCGTCGCCATCAACAAGTTCGACCGCAAGGGCGCCGCCGACGCGCTGCGCGACGTCGCCAAGCAGGTGCAGCGCAATCGCCAGGCCTTCGCCCAGTCGCCCGACGAGATGCCGGTCTACGGGACGATGGCGAGCCGCTTCAACGACGACGGCGTGACGGCGCTGTACCAGGCGCTGCTGCCCCGCCTCGCCGAGCTCGGCCTGCCCGTCGTCAAGGGAACGCTGCCCGCGGCCGCGACGCGGCACAGCACGCACCAGGTCGCGATCGTTCCGCCGGCGCGGGTTCGCTACCTCGCCGATATCGCCGAGGCGGTGCGCGGCTACAAGGCTTACGCGCGCGCCCAGGCCGCCCTGGCGCGCGAGGCCCAGCAGCTGCGTTCCTCCGCCGCGATGCTCGACGCCGGCAAGACCGCGCATCCTGACGCCGCCCAGGCCGCGCTGGCGCTCGCGCGCGGCCGCGAGGCGCGCCTCGACGCCGACGCGAAGCAGCTCCTCGAGCAATGGCCGGCGATGTGCCAGGCCTACGCCGGCGACGAGTACGTCGTCAGGATCCGCGACAAGGAGCTCCGCACGGCGCTGACGAACACGACGCTCTCGGGAACGCGGGTGAGGAAGGTCGCGCTGCCGACGTGGGAGGACCAGGGCGAGATCCTGAAGTGGCTGCTGCTCGACAACGTCCCGGGATCGTTTCCCTACACCGCAGGCACCTTCGCCTTCAAGCGCGAAGGCGAGG
>DATMGW010000010.1:0-3224 GCA_035555295.1 Caldimonas sp. | reverse complement strand
GGACCGCGAGCTGCTGGCGGTCGCGTGCCAGCACGGTCGTGGCCAGATCGACCGCCGCCTGCAGCGACTGCTGCAAGGCGATGTCGGAATCGGCGTTGAGCTGCACCAGCAGATCGCCGGCCTTCACGTCCTGGCCCGACTTGAAGCGCAGCTCGCGCACCTGGCCGGCGATCTCGCTCGACACGTCGACGCCGCGCACCGCCACCAGCGAGCCGACGGCGTCGAACTGCGGCTGCCATTCGAGCTTCGTCGCCTTCACCGTGCTCACCACCTGCGGCTGCGGCTTGGGAATGCTGGCGATTAGCGTCCTGATCTGCAGGAATTTGAACAGCGCCAGGACGCCGATCAGCAGCACGACCGCGAGCAGCATGATCCACATGCGTTTGGTCGTTCGAGTCGCCATGGGTCTTCCTTCCTCGATTCGAATTGTTCGTCGCCCGTCGCCGGCGTATTCCACGCGCCGGCACGTGCCCTGATCAGTTCGCCGTCGCTGGCGTCTCGGCCACGGCGGGGGCCGTGTCGTCGCGATTCCACCAGCCGCCGCCGAGCGCCTGGAACAGGGCGGCGCTGTCGGCGTAGCGCGCCGCCTGCGCCTGCACCAGCGCGACGCGCGTCTGCTGGTGGGTGCGCTGCGCGTCGAGCAGCGAGAGATAGCTGACGGCGCCGAGCTGGTACTGGCGCGTCACGAGCGCAAGCTGCTCGCGCGCCAGCGCTTCGGCCTCGGCCTGGGCGCGCAAGGCGTCGGCGTCGCTGTCGAGCGCGCGCAGCGTGTTGGCGACGTTGAGGAAGGCGGTCAGCACCGTCTGCCGGTACTGCGCCCGCGCCTGATCGAACGCAGCGATGGCAGCGCGCTTGTTCGCCTGCAACGCGCCGCCGTTGAAGATCGGCTGCAGCAGTCCGGCGCCGAGGCTCCAGAACGCTGCGCCGCCCGAGAACAGCTTGTCGGGGTGCAGGCTCAACGAGCCGATGCGGCCGCTCAGCGTGATCTGCGGGTACAGGTTCGCCGTCGCCACGCCGACCTGCGCGCTCGCCTGCTGTAGCAGCGCTTCGCTGGCGCGTATGTCCGGGCGCTGGCGCACGAGCTCGGACGGCAGGCTGACCGGCAGCTGCTCGGGCAGCCGCAGCGAGTCGAGCCCGAACTCGGGAAGGCCGCCGTCGCCCGGCAGGCGGCCGGCGTAGACGGCGAGCTGGTGCCGGGTCTGTGCCAGTGCCTTCTCGAGCGTCGGCAGCGTCGCCCGCGTCTGCGCCAGCGTCGTTCGCTGCGCGAGCACCGTCGATCGTGCCACCGCGCCGAGGCGCGCCTGCGTCTCGACGAGCGACAACGACTTCTCTTCGGCGTCGACGACGTCGCGCGTCGCCTGCAACTGCGCGCGCAGCGACGCCTCCTGGATTGCCGTAGTCACGACGTTGGCCGTGAGGCTCAGATAGGCGGCCTCGACCTGATAGTGCTGGTAGTCGATCGCGGCCTGCAGGCCTTCGAGCTCGCGCCGCGTCGCGCCGAACGCGTCGATCGTGTACGACACGTCGATCGACGCGTTGTAGAGGCTGAAGACACCGGTGTCGATGCCGCCGTTCGAGTCCGTCGACACGCGCTCGCGCGTCACGCCGAGCTGGCCGGAGACGGCGGGATAGAGCTTCTTGCCGGAGTCGGCCCGATAGCTCTCCTGCGCCTGGCGCAACGCCGCCTGCGCCGAAGCGAGCGTCGGGCTTTGCGCCAGCGCCGAGCGGATCAGCTGGTCGAGCGCTTCGGAGTGGAACACTTCCCACCAGAGCGCCGGAATATCCTGGCCCGGAGCGAAGAGTTGCGCGGCGCCGCCGGTTCCTGGCGCGCTGGCCGTCTGCGCCGGCAGCGGCACCGGCGTGTAGGGATGGCTGGCGTCCACCACCGGAGCGACCGGCGACTTGAAGTCGGGACCGACCGCGCACGCCGCCAGCGCTGAAACGGCAAGGGCCGCGACGAACGTGCGCCAAAGGCCCGCGCCTGGGAAATTGCGGCTCATGCCCTGCTCCCGGGCGGGGTTTTCCGTGTCTTCTGTTCCGGCCGCGGCGAGGCTATCGCCGCGAGGCGCTTGCGGCGCTCGCGTTCGCCCGCAATCATCGCGTCGGCAGCCAGCAAACAGCGTTCCCGCCAGGCGTCGACGGCGTCGGCGCCGGCAAGGAGTTGCGGCGACACTGCGTCGATCACCTCGCAATTGACGAGCAGATGAACAGCTGGAGCGATGACGAGGACCGCGAGCGCCCGCACCTCGTCGTCGGGTCGTTCCAGGCCCAGGCGATCGCAGAGCAGGGCGACGAGCGCCGCGTGCATCGGCTGCATGCCGCGATCGACCTTCTCCTGCCAGAGGCCGGTCGGCTCGAGCATCTCGCGTCGATGCAGCCTGATCCAGTACCTCGCCAGCGCGCCGCTGCGGAGCGGCTCGAGGATGCGCCGGTACATGTCGTCGAGCGTCTGCACCGGCCGGTCGGCCGGGTCGGCGGCGGCCGTGCCGCGATCGCTCGACGCAGGCGTTCCCCAGAAGACGGCGCGATAGAGCCCCGCCTTGTTGCCGAAGTAGTAGCTGACCGCGGCGATGTTCGCGCCCGCCGCGAGCGCGATCTGCCGGATCGAAGTCTTGGCGTAGCCCTGGTCGGCGAACAGGCGCAGCCCGGCGAGCAGGACGCGCTCCCGTGCGGGCTCGCCGCTTTGGCGCAAGAATGGCAACGGGTGCAGGTGCGCGCAAGCGATCGGCGCGGCGGGCCGGGTCTTCATCGCGGCGCATTCTAGCGCCCGAATCAAACGTTTGTTTGACCTTGACGCATCGGATTGATGCGTTGAGCGCAACAGTCCGCGGTCCCCAGCCCCGTCGCGAGCAGGACGGAGCGATGCATCCCTAGGTGATGTCCGCCGTATGCAGGCCGAACCGGCCGGACGTGCGGTCGGCGAAGAACCACTCGAGCGTCCGCTTCGTCGTCCGGAACGCGATCTCGTCCCAGGGCACGGCGGTCTCGTCGAACAGCCTGGCCTCGATCGACTCCGGTCCCGGCGCGAATTCGGTGTCGAGAAGGCGGGCGCGATAGAACAGATGCACCTGGCCGACGCGGACGACGTTGAGGAGGCTGTAGAGCTCCTGCATCTCGACGCGCGCCCCGGCTTCCTCGATCGTCTCGCGCAGCGCGCCCTCGGCGGTCGTCTCGCCGAGCTCCATGAAGCCGGCGGGCAGAGTCCACAGGCCGCGCCGCGGCTC
>DATMGW010000009.1:0-6693 GCA_035555295.1 Caldimonas sp. | reverse complement strand
ATTGTCGAGCGCGTTGATTTCCAGCTCGCAGCCGTTGCACGATCCGGCGTCGACCTGGCGGATCGCGAGGGCGCGGCCGAGGATCGAAAGCAGCTCGCGCTGGATCCGCTCGGCCTCGACGCGCAGCGCGTCGTCGTAGTCGGGGGGCGCTTCGCTGCGGGTCCCGGTGCGGGCGATCTGCCTGAGGATCTTCCACATGGCTCAGTGCTCTTCGAATTCGAGTCGCCGGCTCACAGGTCGTGCCCCGAGTAGCTGAGGTTGAAGGATTTGTTGATCAGGGGAAAGTCGGGAACGATGTTGCCTATCACCGCATGCTCGAGCACCGGCCAGTTCTGCCACGAGGGATCGTGGCAGTGGCAGCGGCGGATGCGGTGGTCGCTCCCGGCGGCGTCGAGCTCGAGGGCGACGAAGACTTCGCCGCGCCATCCCTCGACCCAGCCGGCGCCGACCGCAGCGCCGGAGCCGAGCCGCACGTCGACCCGGTGCGCGCCGGTGGGCAGCCCCGCCAGGATCGCGCGGATCAGGCGCAGCGACTCGAACAGCTCGACGAAGCGGACGGCGACGCGTGCCCCGACGTCGCCGGCGCGATGCGTCGCCACGCTCACGTCGAGCGAGTCGTAGGGCGGCCACGGGTGGTCGCGGCGCAGGTCGCGAGCCAGGCCGCTGGCGCGGCCGGCCAGTCCGGTCAGGCCGAGCTGCGCCGCGAGCTCGGGGCTGACCTGCCCGGTGCCGATGAAGCGGTCCTGCAGCCCGGCGTGCTCGTCGTAGATCGAGCGCAGCTCCTTCGCTTCGCGCAGCGTGCTGCCGCACTGCTCGCTCAGGCGTTCCGCGGCGGCGGCGTCGACGTCGACCGCGGTGCCACCGGGAACGACGCGGTCCATCATCAGCCGATGTCCGAAGACCTCTTTCGACAGGCGCAGCCAGTCTTCGCGCAGCCGCGAGAACTGGGCCAGGCCGAAGGCGAGCGCGGCGTCGTTGCCGAGCGCGCCGAGGTCGCCCAGGTGGTTGGCGACGCGCTCGCGCTCGAGGAGCAGGGCGCGCAGCCAGCCGGCGCGCGCCGGAATCGCCAGCCCCGCGGCCGATTCCAGCGCCATGCAGTAGGCCCACGCGTAGGCGACTGTCGAATCGCCCGAGACGCGGCTGGCGAGGCGATGCGCTTCGAGCGGCGCCAGCTGCGTGAAGCGCTTCTCGATTCCCTTGTGCGTGTAGCCGAGGCGTTCTTCCAGGCGCAGCACCTTCTCGCCGACGACCGAGAAGCGGAAGTGCCCGGGCTCGATGACGCCGGCGTGCACCGGACCGACCGGGATCTCGTGGACGCCGTCGCCGGCGACGCGCACGAACGGATAGTCGATCACTTTCGCGTCGTCGTCAGGTGCGGCGCCGGCCGGCACCTGTTCGTGCAGGGGGAACTGGTCCGCGGGCCAGGCCCCGTGGTCGAGCCACGGCCGCTTGTCGCGTGCCCCGGCGGCGACGATGCCGAGCAGGTCGGCGGCGGCACGTTGCATGCGGATCGCGCAGGGGAACGGTGTCGAGAGGTCGGGATAGATCGGCGAATCGGCGGGCAGCGCCAGGTCGAGCCAGACGAGCCCGTCGGCGAGTGCGTAGGCGGCGCAGACCGCCAGGCCGCCCGGTTCCTGCGTGCCGCGGTCCGCGCCCCACAGCGCGACGAGTCGCCCACCCATCGTTGTCACGGCGCGCGCCGCGACCTGCCAGGCATCGGCGTCGACGCTGCCGCGCCAGATCGGCAGCGGCGCCGGCAAGCGCTCGAGGTCGAGAGTCAATCCCGGGATCTGCACGGCCTCAACCTCCCAGCATCCGTGCCGCCTGCCAGTACCAGCCGACCAGGTACGGCGGGACGTACAGGCCCAGCATCAGGCCGAGCCCGAGATGGACGAACACCGGCAGCAACGCCGGGGCATGCGGCAGCGGCTTGACCGACGTTTCGCCGAAGACCATCGGCAGGACCCGGCTGAACACGGAAGCGAAGGCGACGCCGAGAGCGAGCAGCAGGAACGGGGTCGCCCAGGGCTGCTCGCGCATCGCCGTCGTCAGGATCAGGAACTCGCTGGCGAAGACGCCGAACGGCGGCATTCCCAGGATCGCGAGCGAGCCGAGGATCATCCCCCAGCCGACGGTGGGGCTGACCTTGATCAGGCCGCGGATCTCGCTCATCACCTGCGTCCCGGCCTTCTGCGTCGCATGGCCGACGGTGAAGAAGATCGCCGACTTGGTCAGCGAATGCACCGTCATGTGCAGCAGGCCGGCGAAATTGGCGATCGGCCCGCCGAGGCCGAAGGCGAACGCGATCAGGCCCATGTGCTCGATCGACGAGTACGCGAACATGCGCTTGACGTCCTTCTGGCGCGACAGGAAGAACGCGGCGACGACGACCGAGACGAGGCCGAAGCCCATCAGCAGCTGGCTCGCGAGCGCGTTGTTCAGGGCGCCGTCGGTGAGCACCTTGCAGCGAAGCAGCGCGTACATGGCGACGTTGAGGAGCAGACCGGAGAGCACGGCCGAGACCGGGGTCGGACCCTCGGCGTGGGCGTCGGGCAGCCAGTTGTGCAGCGGGACGAGGCCGACCTTGGTGCCGTAGCCGATGAACAGGAACGCGAAAGACAGCGTGATGATGTTCGGATCGAGCCGGGTCTTCACCGAGGCGAGATGGGTCCACAGCAAGGCCCCGCCCTCGGCGCCGAGGACCTTTTCCGCCGCCATGTAGAGCAGCACGGTGCCGAACAGGGCGAGCGCGATGCCGACGCCGCACAGGATGAAGTACTTCCACGCCGCCTCGAGGCTGGCGGCCGTGCGGTAGACGCTCACCAGCAGCACCGTCGTCAGCGTCGCCGCTTCCATCGCGACCCACAGGATCCCCATGTTGTTGGTCGTCAGCGCCGCCAGCATCGTGAAGCTGAACAGCTGGTACATGCTGTGGTAGAGGCGCAGCCGCGCCGGCGTCATCTTGCCGTGGTCCTGCTCGACGCGCATGTACGGGCGCGAGAAGATCGACGTCGTCAGGCCGACGAAGGCGGTCAGCGCGACGAGAAAGACGTTCAGCGGGTCGATGAAGAATTCCTCGTTGAGGGCCAGCAGCGGCCCCTTCGAGATGACGACGACCGTCAGCGCACACGCGGCGAGGAAGGTGGCCAGGCTGAAGCCGACGTTGATGTCGCGCGCGACGCCGCGGTGCCCGGTGAAGGCGAGGACGAGGCTGCCGAGCAGCGGAACCCCGAGGACGAAAAGCAGCGGGATCACCGTCAGCTCTCCTTCAGCTTCTCGAGATGGCGGATGTCGAGGCTGTCGAAGCGCTCGCGGATCTGGAACATGAACACGCCGAGGATCAGGATACCGACGAGCACGTCGAGGGCGATTCCCAGCTCGACCACCATCGGCATGCCGTAGGTCGCGGAGGTGGCGGCGAAGAACAGGCTGTTCTCCATCGACAGGAAGCCGATCACCTGCGGCACCGCCTTCGAGCGGATGATCATCATCAGGAAGGAGAGGAGCACGCACGCCAGGGCGATGCCGAGCGTGCCGCCGGCGATCGACGCCGACAGGCGCGAGATCGGCAGCGCGAGGTTGAACGCGAAGATCACGAGCACGATGCCGATCAGCATCGTCGTTGGCACGTTGATCAGGGCCTCGACGTCCCAGCGCACGTCGAGGCGCTCGATCATCCGGTGCAGCAGCAACGGAATCAGGACGACCTTGAGCAGGAAGGTCAGGCCCGCGGAGACGTAGAGGTGCGGCTGGTGGGTCACGTAGCCGACCACCGCGGTCGCCGCCACCAGCGCCGCGCCTTGCATCGTGTACAGATGGATCAGCGAAAGGATGCGGCGCTGCGAGATCATCGCGAACGCGAGCATCAGGATCACCGCCGCGAAGAGGTTGATCAGCTGGGCGGCGAAATGACTCATACGCCGAGCAGGATGTGGACCAGGACGCCGATCACGGCGAGCATGAAGGCCGTGCCGAGATACTCGGGGACGCGAAAGATCCGCATCTTCGCGCTGGCCGTCTCCAGCAGGGCGAGCAGCACGCCGCCGATGGCCAGCTTGAAGAGCAGCGTCGGCAGCGCCAGCACGAGGGCGAGCGGGGCATGGGCTTCGGCCACCCCCCAGGGAAAGAAGAGGGAGATGCCGAGGCACGAATAGGCGAACAGTTTCAGGCTCGCGGCCCATTCGAGGAGCGCCAGGTGGCGGCCCGAGTACTCGAGGATCAGCGCCTCGTGGATCATCGTCAGTTCGAGATGCGTCGTCGGGTTGTCGATCGGAATCCGGGCGTTCTCGGCGAGCGAGATCATCGTGAAGGCGACGCCGGCGAACGCCAGGCTCGGATAGATCGCGAGGTCGCGATGCGCCAGCGTCTCGACGATGGTCGTGAGCGAAGTCGACTTAGGGATCAGCGACGCCGACAGCAGCACCATCAGCAGCGCCGGCTCGGCGAGAAAGCCGATCAGCATCTCGCGGCGCGCGCCCATCGACCCGAAGGCGGTGCCGATGTCCATCGCGGCGAGCGAGATGAAGATGCGGGCCAGGGCGAACAGGCCGACCAGGGCGATCGCGTCGGCGGCCGGCGACAGCGGCAGGTCGGTCGACAGCGTCGGGATGATCGCGCTGGCGAGCAGCATGCAGCTGAAGACGATGTAGGGCGCGCCGCGAAACAGCGGCGAGGCACGTTCGGCGACGACCGACTCCTTGTTGAAGAGCTTGTGCAGGACTCGATACGGCTGGAGCAGTCCGGGCGCCGAGCGGTTCTGCAGCCAGGCGCGCCACTGGTTGACCCAGCCGATCAGGAGCGGCGCCAGCGACAACGCGATGACGATCTCGAGGAGCTGGGAGATGACGCCGAGGATGCTCATCGGGCGGGGCTCATCGCATCACCAGGATCAGCACGCCGACCAGCGTCAGGAAGCTGTAGAGCAGGTAGACGGCGATCCGCCCCTGCTGCAGCTTGCCGATCAAGCGCGACACCTGCTCTACGGCAGCGGCCACCGGCAGATAGAGCCAATGCCAGAAATGGTCGCCGACGACGACCCGATAGTGCGGCTCCAGGTCGAACGGCGACGGGAGCTCGCGCTGCATGCGAAAGAACGGTTCGAAGATCTGCCGGATCGGCATGCCGAAGCCCTCGGCCGTGTCCTGCATCCGCGCGTTCTGCCAGGGAAAGCCGCAGTCCCACGGCGCCGCCCGGCGCAGTCGCCCGTGGTAGAGCAAGCGCACGATCATGAAGGCCAGAGCGAAGCTGGCCGCCAGCCCGAGGAGAAAGATCACCGGCCCGTAGCTGGCACGCTCGAGGGCCACCGGAACGAGCAGCCAGCCGCTCGCGGCGACGACGTTGCCGAGGCCCGCGACGACGAGCTGCCGCGTCACCGGATCGATCAGCTGGATGAACTGCACCGGAAGCAGCCCAAGCGCGACGCAACCGAGAGCGAGCCAGACCATTCCGGCGCGCTCCCAGGGACCGGCCCGGTGCGCCTGCGCCAGGTTCTCCTCGCGCGGCTGGCCGAGGAAGATGACGCCGAAAAACTTGACCATCGTGTAGCCGGAAAGCGCCGAGACCAGCGCGATCAGCGCTGCGACGACCGGGATCAGCATGTTGAGGAACGAGCTCGGCAGGCCCGGCGTGAACAGGAAGCTCTGCAGCAGCAGCCATTCGGAGACGAAGCCTCCAAGCGGAGGCAGGCCGGCGCTGGCGAGCGCGCCGACCAGCGTCAGCCAGGCGACCCAGGGCATGTAGCGGATCAGGCCGCCGAGCTTGCCCAGGCTGCGCTGGCCGGTCGCGTGCAGCACGGCCCCGGTGCCGACGAAGAGCAGACTCTTGAAGAAGGCATGGCTGGCGACGTGGTAGAGCGCCGCGGTCAGCGCCAGGGCTGCCATCAGCTTCATGCCGAACGCGGCGAAGAGCACGGCCAGGCCGATCCCGGCGAAGACGAGGCCGATGTTCTCGATCGACGAATAGGCGAGCAGCCGCTTCATGTCGACCTGGATCGCCGCGAAGACGACGCCGACGAGCGCGCTCGCCAGGCCGAGCGCGAGCAGCAGCACGCCCCACCACCAGAACTGCGCGGGAAGCAGGTCGAAGGTGACGCGCAGCAAGCCGTAGATCGCGGTCTTCAACATCACTCCGCTCATCAGTGCGGACACGGGCGAGGGTGCGGCCGGGTGCGCCTCGGGCAGCCAGACGTGGAGGGGCACGATGCCCGCCTTGGCGCCGAAGCCGAACAGCGCGAGCAGGAAGGCCACCGAGGCCCAGAACGGCGAGAGGTGCTGGGCGCGCATGTTGGCGAAGGTGTAGTCGCCGGTGTTGGCCTGGAGCACGCCGAAGCACAGCAGGATGCCGATCGCGCCGATGTGCGCGACCAGCAGGTATAGGTAGCCGGCCTGGCGGATCTCGGCGATCCGGTGGTTGGCGATGACCAGGAAGAACGACGACAGCGCCATCGTCTCCCACATCACCATGAACGCGTAGGCGTCGTCGGCGAGAACGACCAGCACCATGCTGGCGAGGAAGACGTGGTACTCGAGGCACAGCAACCCCGGCGGCGTGCCTTCGCCCTTGCGGAAATAGCCGGCGGCGAACGCCGACACGCCGGCCGATGCGCCACCGATCACCATCAGGAAGAAAGCCGCCAGCGGGTCGAGGCGGAGATGGAAGGGAAGGCCCGGCAGCCCGAGCGGCAACACCGCGACC
>DATMGW010000008.1:0-4780 GCA_035555295.1 Caldimonas sp. | reverse complement strand
TCGACGCACTCGGCGTGCGCCGGCTCGACCGCCTCGCCGAGACGCGGCATCAGGAGTTGCACGCCGGCCTTCGGGCCGAGCGCCAGCAAGGTCTCGGCCGGCTGGTCCCACGCATGCATCGCCAGGCTGAAGGTGCCCCAGTGCACCGGCAGGAAGGCGCCGCCGCCGAGCAGGGCGAGCGCCTCGAGCGCATGCTCCGGCCCGAGGTGGATGTCGCCCCATGCAGGGTGGAAGGCGCCGACCTCGAGCATCACCAGGTCGAACGGACCGAGCCGTTCGCGGATCGACCGGTACTCGGTCGTCAGGCCGGTATCGCCGCTGAAGAAGACGGTGTGGCGCGGCGAACGGATGACCATCGACGACCACAAGGTGGAATTGCGGTCTTTCAGGCCGCGCCCGGAAAAATGCTGCGAGGGCGCCGCGGTCACCGTGAGTCCGCAGTCCGGCAGTCGATGCGATTCCCACCAGTCGAGCTCGACGATGCGCTCGGGCCGCACGCCCCACGCTTCGAGGTGCGCGCCGACCCCGAGCGAAGTCACGAACGGCACGTCGCGCCTGGCGAGCTCGCGGATCGACGGGTAGTCGAGGTGGTCGTAATGGTCGTGCGACACGACGACGAGGTCGAGCGGCGGCATCGCGCGAAGGGCGACGGGAACGGGTTGGAAGCGCTTGGGGCCGACGAAGCGCGACGGCGACGCGCGCAGCCCCCAGACCGGATCGGTGAGGACGCGCAGGCCGTCGACCTCGAGCAGCACGGTCGAGTGGCCGAGCCAGGTGGCGCGCAACCCGCTGTAGGGCGGCCGGGTCCACGCTTCGAGCGGGCTCAGCGACGGCAGCGGCCCGCGCGGCACGCGCCGTCCGCCGCCGCGGAGGAACTCGCTGATCGTCGGCATCGGCATGGTCGGGTCGCGCAGGCCCGGAGCAATCGGGTGCACGTTGCCGAAGCGTTCGCCCGACCAGAGCGGCGAGGCCCGGATCCGCTCGAGCCGCGCGCCTTCGGACCTCCTGCCCAGCGATCTCATCGCCGCGCTACTCCGTCACCGCTGCACCGGGGCGGACAGCGCCGCGCCGGCCAGGAAGGTCGAAACGGCGAGTGATCTCAAGAGCGACATGGAGGCCTCCCGGGGCGTTGTCCTTGCGGAAGGTGCAGCATAGGTTCTGCGCAGGGCGACTGTCCATTCGTGGCGACTGCCCGTGCAGCGCCGACCGCAGGGGAGCGTTCCTTCTCGAGTGGGCGGGTGTCCGACCGAATGCGGTCCGTTCTGGAGTCTTCTCCCTAGGGAATCGTTCGGGTTTTGGGTATCGCTCTCTACCGGGAGCAACGAGACTGGCACTGTTCGATGAATCCTCATCACAACCCACGGATCAACATCATGACAACCCAAACTCTCAGCCACGTCACGCTGGAAACGCTCAAGAACTACCGCACTGCGGCGACGCAAGCGGTGGTCGCCTATCGCCTGGGCGGGCATCGCCTGGTCGGCGCCGTCAACGGCGCGCTTGCTGACAGCGTCTATCCGCGCACCGCCAAGGTGGCGCCGCGGGTCACCGTCCGCATGAACGAAGTTCGCGGCAACGTCAGCGACGTCGCCCTCAAGGGAATCGACCAGGTCGCCGAGCGTGCCGAAAAGGCGATCGAGCTGAGCTCGAGCACCGCCGCCGCGCAATGGACCAAGGCGGCCGCCTTCGTCAGCGGCATCGACAACGAGATCGTCGCGAACGGCCTGCAGACGGCCGCCCGCCTGATGATGCCCGGCGCCAAGGTTGCGCTTGCCGTGTCGAGCAAGGTCGCCGAAGGTGCCGACGCGCTGGTCGTCGCGGCCCGTCCGGCCCGCAAGGCTGCAGCTCCCGCCAAGCGCAGGGCTGCTCCGGTCGCGCGCAAGGCCAAGACGGCGCTGAAGACCGCAACCCGGCGCGCTGCCAAGCGTCGTTGAGTTGCATTCGCGGTCGGGCTCGCGTCGCCGACGCGCGCCCGACGCGATCGCCTCGATCCCGATAGCTCTCCCCCTCGCGTGGCGCTGACGCAAGTCGGCGCCGCGCGTAGCCGCGTCAGCGCGGTGCTCGCGTTCGCATGAGCGTTGCCAGCCCGATCAACGCAGCAACGCCAAACGCTGCTCCGGCATAGAAAGTGAATGCCGGCCCCAGGCGGTCCCACAGCAAGCCGGCGACGCCGCTTGCCACTAGCATCGCGATCCCGCTGACAAGGTTGAAGAAACCATAGGCGGTGCCGCGAAGATCCGTCGGTGCGGTGTCGGCGACGATTGCCGCGAGCAAGCCTTGGGTCATCCCCATGTGCAGGCCCCACAGGAGCACGCCGATCAGCAGCGCGGACCAGTGCGTACCGCTGGCGAGCACGAGGTCGGCCGCGATCAGCACGACCACCCCGACGGCCAAGAGCTTCCGATGGCTCATGTCGTCCGACAGCTTGCCGAAGGGATACGCCGAAGCCGCATAGACCAGGTTCATCGCTGCCATCACCAGCGGCACCAGGGCGATCGGAATTCCGACCTGCTGCGCACGCAGGACGAGGAAGGCTTCGCTGAAGCGCGCCAGCGTGAAGACGGCGCCGATGATCACGACCTGCCAGTACGCCGTTCCCAGCTGTGCGAGCTTGCGGCGAGTGACGGGATTCGTGCGGCGCTCGCTCCCTTGTCGCGGCGGCTCGCGCACACCGACAAGGAGCAGAGCGACCGCCATCAGCCCCGGGGCCGCGGCGACCCAGAACACGGCGCGGAAATCGTTGGCCCAGAGCAGCATCAGCGCGACGGCGATGAGCGGACCGAGCAGCGCGCCGACGGTATCGAGCGACTGGCGCAGACCGAAGGCGGCTCCACGGAGTCGGGGCGGCGTGATGTCGGCCACCAGCGCGTCCCTCGGTGCGCCGCGAATGCCCTTGCCGAGCCGATCGAGCAGGCGGGCCGAAAGAACGGCGCCGCTCGATTGCGCGACAGCGAAGAGCGGCTTGCTCAGCGCGCCCAAGGCGTAGCCGAGGACGGCCAGGCCCTTGCGTCGACCGAGGTAGTCGCTCAACGTTCCGGCGAACACCTTGACGATCAGCGCCGTCGATTCGGCCAGCCCTTCGATCACGCCGATCATGACGACGCTGGTGCCGAGCGTCGTCATCAGGAACAGCGGCAGCAGGCTGTGAATCATCTCCGACGAGACGTCCATCAGCATGCTGACGAAGCCGAGCACCCAGACCCCCGCGGGGACTCGCCGCAGATCGGCAGCGACTGCGCGCGCTGCCGATCGTGACTTCGGGTCGCTCGACATGGGTGGAGGGCACCCCGCCGAGCAGGCTGCAGGTGTCCGCTGATCTTACCGACGACGTCGCCAACGAAAAGGCCGCGGCGCTGGATGTCAGCGCCGGGTCTTGGCGGCCTAGAACGGTGCCAGGTGCCGGACGAAGAACGCCGTCGTCTTGCGATCGACCTCCGCCATCCGGCTGCGATCGAAGCCGGGTGGGTCGTTCAGCATGTCGCCGAGCAATCCCGTCAAACCCGGCGGCAAGGGCGAGAGCAGAGCACCGTGCCCGCCGGTCGGCAGGTCGGTGATGTGCTCGCAAGGCTTGCACTTTTCGAGGACCCGGTCGCTGTGGAAGCGGGGATGGAGCCAGCGGTCCTGCTGCGCGGTGATCAGGCCGAGCGGCACGCGCGGCGTGGCGAGCGACGCCATGTCGAAGTCGGCCGCGCTGGGAACTCCCGCGACCACGGCCGCAATGCGCGCGTCGATATGGGACCGCGGCGTCGCATCGTCGAAGCGGTAGCGGATCACGGCCAGGGCGAGCCATTTCTTCAGCCCGTCGAGAGGCCCTCCCGTCAGCCGCGTGATCAGGCCGACGCACGACTGGAAGTCCTCGACCAGGTGGGCTTCGCAATGGTTCCTGAATCCCGCCGGCGACCAGCGCCCACCGGCCATGCTCAAGGCGGTGTGGCCGCCTGCCGAGATGCCGTAGACGCCGACCTTGTCGAGCTCGAGCAAAGGCGCGAACCGGGCGTCGCCGCCGACTGCGTCGATGGCGCGCGAGACTTCGGCCGGGCGCAGCGTCCAGCTGTCGGGACCGGGATCGCTGTCGTCCTTGTAGTTGTCGGCGTGATGCTCGGGCATCGCCACGACGAAGCCCGCCTCGACCAGCGTGCGGGCCAGGTCGGCGTGGACCCAGGGCGCTCCACCCGAGCCGTGCGAGATCACGACCAGGCGACCGTTGCCGCGAACCGGCTCGCCTTGTTCGGCGACGATCAACGTGATCCCGCGTCCGCGCGTGATCGGCTGGGCCGACGCATTCGTCGGGTAGTAGAGCGTCACCGGACCGTCATGTTCGCTTGCTGGAATCTGGCTCAACCCCATCGCAGCGTTCGCCGGGCCGAAGGCCGCGCCGAGCAGCAGCGCCAGGACGGCGCGGGCCACGCGGCGCCACTCCGCCGCGCGAACACCGGTGAACGAATGACGCATGAATCGTGCTCCACGTCGAAGGCGACGGCCTCCGGTGCGGGAACGATGCCCAAGGGCGCGAGCCCCGTCTCGCCGAATCGCGCAGGCAGCGGGTTCCGGCTGGCCGATTTCAGGAATCGGCCAGCTTTTCCCGCCGGAACTCGCTGGGTGTGAGTCCGGTGGCTGCCTTGAAGGCGCGATTGAACGGGCCGATCGACTGAAATCCCGCCTCGAGCGCGATCGACAGCACCGGCAACTCGCGACGTGCCGGATCGGCCAGTGCCGAGCGCGCTTCGTCGAGCCGGAAGCCGTTGACATAGGCGCTGAAGTTGCGGTACCCGAGGCGACG
>DATMGW010000007.1:0-4785 GCA_035555295.1 Caldimonas sp. | reverse complement strand
CCGGCCTCGAGCTGAAGCGCCTGCCCGTGAAGCTGCTGTTCCAGCCCGGCCGCACGACCTTCAACACGATCGGCGATCTGCCGCAGCAGTACCAAATCTGGCTGACGATGCTGGCGCAGGAAGCCGGGCGCGCCGATTCGTGCGTGCGCATCGTCGGCCATACGAGCCGGACCGGGAACGCGGCGGCGAACGAGCGGCTCTCGCGGCAACGGGCCGAGGCGGTGCAGAAGCTGCTCGAGCGCGACAACCGGGCGCTCGCGTCGCGACTGAGCGCAACGGGGGTCGGATCGAAGGAGGCGCTCGTCGGGCTGGGGACCGACGACCAGCGCGATGCGCTAGATCGACGCGTCGAGTTCAGGGTCGTCGACTGCGTCTGACTCAGCGCAGCGCCGGCACCGTACGAGAAACTGGAGGGACGATGGGAACGTATGCGCGTAGCGCGCCGCGCGGTGGCGCGGCTGCAGTCCTGAGCGCGGCTGCGTTCGTACTCGGCACCCTCGGCAGCGGCGCCGCACATGCGCAGGCGCCCGCCTATTTCGTTCCCACGTGCTCGGCCGGCTGTCACGGCAACCCGGCCAAGATCAGTGACGGAGTCGTACCGGACGACGACCGCCCCCTGACCACCATCAACGTCAGCTCGGCCACGCCGGTCGGATCCGGCACCGACTGGCTGCGAAACGACGGCGCATTCGCCACCCACATCAGCGGCATCAACGCGACGATGGACACCCTGGCCGCGGAGGGGACGTCGACCAACCGCGACGCCGTGCGCGCCTACCTCCAGAACCTGCGCGACGGCCGGATCTCGACGGCCGCGCTCAACTTCGCGAGCACCAACATCGGCGCCTCGCGCTCGCTCAACTTCACGCTGACCAACGACCGCTTCCTCACGGCGAGCTTCTCGGTCTCGAAGAGCGGCACCAACACCGCCGACTTCACCGTTACCGGCTGCGGCCTCAATGGCGCCGGCAACAACGGCTCCATTCCCGCCTCCGGCACGGCCGTCGCCGGCAGCTGCACTGTCAGCGTCCAGTTCAGCCCCTTGGCCGGCGCGAGTACGTCGCGCACCGCCAACCTCCTCGTCCACTATTCGGGCAACTTCGGCGGCGATCCGATCGACCGCACGGTCAATCTCAGCGGGCCGGTTCCTGCCGCCAGCTACAACTTCACCCAGGTCGCGTCGACGACTTCGGCCCGCTTCGATCTCGGCCAGTTCAGCGACGTCAACGTCGGCACGATCGCCAATAATGGTCAGGCGACGCTGCAGATCACGTCGATCCTGCCGCAGCCGCCGGCACCCGTCGGCGGTACGTACAGCCGCATCACGTCGCCCGGCGGCTCGTGCGGGGCGGCCCCGTTCAACCTCGGCGCCGGTGCGTCCTGCACGGTCTGGATCCGCTTCACGCCGACCGCGGCCGTGACCAGCGCCGGCATCTTCCAGATCACGCCGAGCCCGGGCGTCGCCGAGAACTTCACGCTGACGGGAACCGGCACCCAGCCGTTGATCAGCCCGACGTCGTCGACCCTGGCCTTCGGCAACGTCCAGCAGGGTGTGCCCAAGCCGCTCAACCAGGTAGTCACCAATACCGGTACGGCCCCGCTCACCTTCACCGTCAATCCGTCGTCGCCGGGCGCCTTGAGCGGCGCCGGCGCGGCCGATTACGCAGTCACCGGAACCTGCACGACGGTGACGCCGCTCACCGCGCTCGGTGGCACTTGCAACCTGATCGTGACGCTGACGCCAACGGTTCTCGGCCCGCGACCGGCGACTCTGACGATCAGCTCCGACGCGACCAACGGCCCCCTCGTGATCACGCTGTCCGGCACGGGCGTCGCGCTGCCGGAGCCGACAGTGACGTTCCCGCCGACCGATTTTCCCGACACCGTCATCGGCGAGACGTCGGCGCAGACGCGGACGATCACGATCCTGAACACGCGCACGCGCAACATCACCTACAGCATCGCCGGAACGGCCGACTTCCCGATCGGGGCCGAGAGCTGCGGCGCCGGGCGCACGGTGCCCGGCGGCGGCGGCACGTGCACGATCACGGTCCAGTTCACGCCCCAGCTCGGCGCGGGAGAAGGGCACCGGCAGGCGACGCTGACGCTGACGTTCGCCGGAACCGGCGGCGATGTCGCTCCGAACAACCAGAGCGGCAACGTCGGCGGCAATGCGCTGCTGCCGCTGTCGCCTTCGACGGCGTCGCTCAACCTGTCCGCCGTCGTCGGCTCGCCGACGACGACCGCGATGCTGCTCACGAATCGCGCCGCGACCCCCATCACGTTGTCGACGCTCGTCTTCGGCGGCGCCAACCCCGGCGACTATTCGATCGACGCCTCGAGCGTCTGCGTGCCGGCGCTCGTTCTCGCTCCGAGCAGCGCCTGCTCGCTCGTGATCCGCTTCAATCCGCCGACCGCGGGAACGCGCAACGCGACCTTGACGATCACTCACAGCGCGCTCGGCAGCCCGCAAAGCGTCGCGCTGCAGGGCACGGCGACGCCGGCGCCGCAGGGGCAGATCCAGCTGAGCTCGACGACACTGACGTACGCCGACACGCAACTCGGCAGCACGTCGGCGCAGAGCGTCACGGTGCGCAACAGCGGCAACCTCGCCCTCACGTTCAGCGCCTTCACGTTCGGCGGTGCCATGCCGGCCGACTTCCAGCGCAGCGGCACCTGCGACACCGCGGCGCCGCTGGCGATCGGCGCGCAGTGCACGTTGACGGTGACGTTCGCGCCGACCGCTCTCGGCCTGCGCACCGCGACGCTGACGATCGCATCCGACGCGAGCAACGGCGCGGCGACGATCACGTTGAGCGGCAACGGCGTTCCGGTGCCCGCTCCGCAGGTGAGCCTGAATCCGACCACGCTCGACTTCGGGACGCAGACGACGGGTGGCATCTATCCCTCGCGGCGCGTTCGCCTCGGCAACAGCGGCACGGCCGACCTCGCGATCAGCTCGATCGTCGTCGCCGGCAGCGGTTTTGCCGACGTCAGCGCCGGCCCGTGCCCCGCGACGCTTGCCCCGGGCGCGGGCTGCGACATCGACATCGTTTTTGCGGCCACGGCGGCGCAGAGCTACAGCGGGACGCTCACGGTCACGAGCAACGCTGCCGGCTCGCCGCATGTGACGGTGCTCAAGGGGGTCGGATCGGCCGCCGCGGTGGCCGTCCTCGTCTGGTCGCCCGCTGTCACGCAGATAGACTTCGGCGCGGTCTCCGCCGGCTCGGTCTCGCCCATCCAGTCTGCGACGCTGCTGAACCAGGGGCCGGGAGGCGTCAACCTCACGGTGCTGAACGCCATCGGCGCCGACGGCGCCTCGTTCGCGGTCGTCGGCGGCACGTGCGCGATCGGCGTGCCGCTGTTCCAGGGCGACACGTGCCGCGTCGATTTCGCCTTCGCGCCGGGCTCGTCCGGGAACAAGACCGCGACTGTGCAGATCGCTTCGACGGGGAGCTTCCCACCCACCCTGTCGCTGATCGGCGTCGGCCTGGCCGGGCCGAACCCGAGCCTCGCGATGTCGGCGAGCGCGCTGGCGTTCGAGTCGATTCGGGTCGGTGCGCAGTCGTTGCCGCAGGACGTCCGCCTGACGAGCAGCGGCTCGGGCCTCGTCGGCATCCAGAGCATCGACGTCACCGGACCGTACGCGATACAGAGCACGACGTGCCCGGTCACGCCGTTCTCCCTGCAGCCGGGTGCCGAGTGCACGATCTCGGTGTCGTTCCGGCCGAACGCCGAAGGCGCGTCGACCGGGACGCTGCACATCGCGACAGACGCCGCGCCGGTCGATCGCATCGTCTCGCTGTCGGGCAGCGCCGAGGCAGAGCCCAACCTCAGCAACGGCGGCTGCTCGATCGCCGGCGGTGCGACGCTGCTCGACCCGACGCTGTGGCTGCTCGCGCTGCTTGCCGCCGTCGCGCTCGTGCAGCGCCAGCGGCGGGCGCGCCCCGGGCCGAGCGGTCAGCGTGACGGCGACAAGCGATGAAGCCGGCCGTCACGACTCGGGCCGACGCTCGCCGCGATCTGCGGCCCGCCGTCGTGCTTGCTTCGCTGGTCGTCATCGCTGCGGCGACGGCCGCCGTCGCCGCGACGGCGAGCCCGTCGTTGCAGCACGCCTTCGTGCTCGTCGTTCTCGCGCCTCTGTTCGAGGAGTCGGTCTTTCGCGCCGGAGTGCAGGAACAGCTGGCCCGATTGGGACGCGGCCCCGGGCTGGCGATCGTCGCGACGGCGTTGCTCTTCGCGGTGGCGCACGTCGCCCTCAGCGGCGATCCGCGCCGCATCGCCGTCGTCCTGCCGGGGCTGGCGATCGGCGTGGTCTATGCAAGGACCGGCCGCGTCCGTGACTGCGTCGCGCTGCACGCCGCCATGAACGCGGCGTGGCTCGGTGCTCACGCCGTCCTGTGACACGACGCAAGAAGCGCGTCGAACAAGAAAGGGAGCCATCCAATTGAGAGCACGTTCGTGGTTGTTCGCGCTGCTGCTCGGCGTCGCCGGCTCGGCGCACGCGCAGGCCGACTACTCGGCCTACGGCGTCCTCGACCTGTCGTGGGGCAGGTTCGAGAACAGCGGCGCCATCCACGAAAATCGCTTCAACAGCAATTCGCTCTCGGCGACTTTTGTCGGGGCATACGTCAAGTACGGCTTCGAAGGAGGGTGGACGGTCGGCGTCAACGCCGAGACCTTCTTCCGCTTCCAGGATTGGACCTATGGCCGCAACGACAAAGACCCGTTCCTGTCGCGCCAGGCTTTCGTCTCGGTGAACAGCAACGACTACGGTCTCGTTCG
>DATMGW010000006.1:0-3413 GCA_035555295.1 Caldimonas sp. | reverse complement strand
CGTGGCCAATCGTCCCAACGTTGACGTGCGGCTTGGTCCGCTCGAATTTGCTCTTTGCCATGATGAAAAGCTCCGACTCCTTCAGCTTCCTCGAAGGGGGCGCCCGGCGACCCCCGCTTTTCCGTCTCTCTACGTTCCCTGGTGCCCATGGCGCGGATCGAACGCGCGACCTCTCCCTTACCAAGGGAGTGCTCTACCACTGAGCCACATGGGCCTGCCGGACAGCCGCTGTGCCGGCAGCTGCCCGATCGACCTTCAGTTTGAAAAGGGCTCCGCGCGAAACCCTTGTCGAACTGGAGCGGGAGACGGGAATCGAACCCGTGTCATTAGCTTGGAAGGCTAGGGTTCTACCATTGAACTACTCCCGCTCGGGAGACTGAGCGGCACATCACGCCGCGATGAAACTTGAAGCGCTAGACAGTGGTTGGATCGTGGTGGAGGAGGCTGGATTCGAACCAGCGTAGGCGTAAGCCAACAGATTTACAGTCTGCCCCCTTTAGCCACTCGGGCACCCCTCCGAGACGAACCGGTGAGTGTAGCACGGGGTGTCAGGGCCTTCCGATGGCCCACCAGTCGACCAGGTCGGACGTGGCCTCGAAATGACTGCCCTCGGCCATGAAGGTGCGCTGCAGGTCGTACGAAGGGTGGCGCGTCCGGAGGCTGCGGCAGGTGGCCCCGGCCAGCGCGTCGGCGTAGAAGGCTTGCGCCTTCGTCCCCCAGAGCAGAAACACCGGCGGCTCGGATCGGTGAGCCAGCGCCTGTATCACCTCCCGAGTGAGCGCCTGCCAACCACAGTTCATGTGGCTGCCGCTGCGGCCGATTTCGACCGTCAGCACCGGGTTGAGCAGGAGCACGCCCCGGCGCGCCCAGTCGGCGAGGCTCCAGGACGGGGGGGCCGCAAAGCGCCCCGGCCGGTCGGCGGCGAGCACCTCGAAAATGCGCGCCAACGAGCGCGGCCGGCCCTTGCCGGCTGAAAAGGCGAGACCGTCGGCGTGTCCGGCGGTCGGGTAGGGATCCTGGCCGATGACGACGACCTTGACGGCGTCGGGGGCGAGCAGACGCAGCGCCCGAAACGGATCGTCGGGGGCGATCGGCCGCTCTCCCGAGACGGCTTCGACGCTGCGCCGCACCGCATCGAGGCGGGGCGGCGTCCATTCGGGAAGGACGGTCTTCCACGCCGGCGGCAGCGACGCGAAGGCCGCCGCCAGATCCGCCGCCTTCATCCGATCAGGCTCGCCAGCGCGGCGCCGGGGTCGGGCGCGCGCATGAAGGCTTCGCCGACCAGGAAGGCGTGGACGCCGGCGCCGCGCAACCGTTGCACGTCGGCCGGCGCGTGGATGCCGCTTTCGCTGACGACGAGGCGATCGCCGGGGGCGCGCGGCGCCATCGCCAGCGTCGTGTCGAGTGAGACCTCGAAGCTGCGCAGGTCGCGGTTGTTGATGCCGACCAAGGGTGTCGCCAGGCGCAGCGCCCGCTCGAGCTCGCGCTCGTCGTGCACTTCGACGAGCACCGCCATGCCGAGCGCGAGCGACGTCGCCTCGAAATCCTGCAGTTGCGCATCGTCGAGGATGGCGGCGATCAGCAGGATGCAATCCGCCCCCATCGCCCGCGCTTCGAATAGCTGATAGGAGTCGATCATGAAGTCCTTGCGCAGGACCGGGACCGGGCACGCAGCGCGTGCCGCCGCGAGCGCCGCGGCCGAGCCCTGGAAGAAGCGCTCGTCGGTGAGCACGCTCAAGGCCGCGGCGCCGTGGCGCGCGTAGCTGGCAGCGATCTCGGCCGGCCGGAAGTCCTCGCGCAGCACGCCCTTGCTCGGGCTCGCCTTCTTGATCTCGGCGATGACGGCAGCCGTCCCTTTGGCGATGCGGTCGCGCAGCGCGGCGACGAAGTCGCGCTGCCCGCCGAGCGACTCGGCGTCGCCGCGCAAGGAGGCGAGGCCGCGCTGCGACCGCGCCGCCGCCACCTCGTGGCGCTTGACGGCGACGATCTTCTTCAGGATGTCGCTCACGGCGCCGCGGCGGCCTTGTGCGCGAAGGCGATGAACTGATCGAGCTTGGCCCGCGCGCGCCCGCTCGCGATCGCCTCGAGCGCCTGCGCCACGCCCGCTTCGATCGTCGCCGCGACATTGGCGGCGTAGAGGGCGGCGCCGGCGTTGAAGGCGACGATGTCGCGCGCCGCGCCGGGCTCGTCGGCGAGGACCGATTCGAGCATCGCCTTCGACTGCGCCGGCGTCTCGACGCGCAGCGCCCGGTTACTCGCCATCGTGAAGCCGTAGTCCTCGGGATGGATGTCGTATTCGCGGACCCTGCCGTCTTTCAGCTCGCCGACCATGGTCGCGGCGCCGAGCGAAACCTCGTCCATGCCGTCCTTGCCGTAGACGACGACGGCGTGCTCGGCGCCGAGGCGCTGCAGGGCGCGCACCTGGATGCCGACCAGATCGGGGTGGAACACGCCCATCAGGATGTTCGGCGCGTCGGCCGGGTTGGTGAGCGGCCCGAGGATGTTGAAGATCGTGCGCACGCCGAGTTCCTTGCGCACCGAGGCGACGTTCTTCATCGCCGGATGATGGTTCGGCGCGAACATGAAGCCGATCCCGGTCGCGTCGATCGACGCGGCGATCGCCGCCGGCGTCAGCGACAGCGGCAGGCCCAGCGCTTCGAGGACGTCGGCGCTGCCGGACTTGCTGCTGACGCTGCGGTTGCCGTGCTTGCTGACGCGCGCCCCGCAGGCCGCGGCGACGAACATGCTGCAGGTCGAGATGTTGAAGGTGTGCGAGCCGTCGCCACCGGTGCCGACGATGTCGACCAGGTGGGTGCGGTCGGCGACGAAGACCTTCGACGAGAACTCGCGCATCACCTGCGCCGCCGCCGTGATCTCGCCGATCGTCTCCTTCTTGACGCGCAGCCCGACGAGCACGGCCGCCATCATCACCGGCGACATCTCGCCGCTCATGATGCGGCGGACCAGCGAAAGCATCTCGTCGTGGAAGATCTCGCGGTGGTCGATCGTTCGCGCGAGGGCGTCGGTGTTGGTGATCGGCATGGCAAGGCTCCTGGACGTCAGGCGGTCATGAATTCGGCAACAGCGTCGACGGCGCGATCGACGCCTTCTGCATCGACGTCGAGATGGGTGACGAAGCGCAGGCCGATCAGGCCCGTGGCGAGCACGCCGCGCCGCTCGAGGTGCGCGAGCAGCGCCGGCGCCCGGCCGCCCGCGACGCTGGCGAAGACGATGTTGGTCGGCGAGGGAACCACCGTCATCCCGGCGATCCGGGCCAGGCCCGCGGCCAGGCGCGCCGCGTTCGCATGGTCCTCGGCAAGGCGCTCGACGTGATGATCGAGCGCGTGGCTCGCCGCGGCGGCGAGCAGACCGACCTGGCGCATGCCGCCGCCGAGCGCCTTGCGCACGCGCCG
>DATMGW010000005.1:0-3785 GCA_035555295.1 Caldimonas sp. | reverse complement strand
TCCATCGTTGTGGCGTTGAGGCCGATGTCGGCAGTCTTGGCGGCCATCGCCGCTTTCATGTGACCAAGCGCCGCTGCAGTCCAATCGCCCTTCGGCTCCGGGACGCCACCTGCCGACAGCGAGAACAACTCGACGTCGATCGGCATGATCACGACCTTCGATGCTTTCGAGAGGCTCGTGAAGCCGGGAGCAAGGTTCTTCGACGCAGCGGCCTGCGCCAGGGCGGATCCAACGTAGCACGATGCGCCGGCCAGGAGGGCGGCGGAAAACACGGCGCGTGCGAGGCGACCCCGCAGCGCAGCGGTCTGAGAACACTTCAAGGCAACCCTCCGCGCGCAGGGCCTTCCGGTTCTATGAGCCGGGTGCCTTGCGAGACCTCAATCTAGCACGGAGGATGCCGCGCCTGGGCAATCGCTAACGCTCGATCCGTGCCACCGCGCTATGCGCGTGGATGGACTCGAAGTTCTCGACGTCGACCGTGTAGCGGCCGACCCGCGGGTCGGCGTTGAGGGCCAGGGCGACGTCGCGGACCATGTCTTCGACGAACTTCGGGTTCTCGTAGGCGCGCTCGGTAATCCACTTCTCGTCGGCGCGCTTCAGCGACGACCAGATCTCGCTCGACGCGGCGTCTTCGGCGAAGCGCACCAGTTCGCGCCAGGCGATGTCGCCGAGCAGCTCGACGCGGATCGTGACGTGCGAGCGCTGGTTATGCGCGCCGTAGTCGGAGATCTCCTTCGAGCACGGGCACAGCGACTTGACGGGGACGACGACCTCGGCCCAAACAGTCGCCCCGGCCGACTGCCGGGCCGCCCCAAGGTCAGCCGCGCCCCCTTGGGGGGCAGCGACCGCAGGGAGCGTGGGGGCTCCACGTATTTCAGCAATGAGGCGACCCTGATATTCGAGCAGGCTGGCGACGCCGGAGACCGGCGCGCGCTTTCTCAGGAAGAACGAGAAGCTCGCTTCGACGCGACCCTCACTGGCTCCCAGCAGCGCCAGCATGCGCGCCGCCTCGCGCCGCAGGACGGCGGCGTCGACCGGCTCGCCGAGCCCGTCGAGCCAGGCGACGAAGCGCGACATGTGCGTGCCCTTCTGCTCGGCCGGCAAGGCGACGTCGAGCGCCCATTCGGCCACCGTCGGCAGCGCCGTGCCGTCGATCTTGAGCTGCAGCGGATAGCGCACGCCGCGAATGCCGACGCGCTGGATCGCCATTCTGCGATCGTCATGCGCCGCTTGCGTATCCGGAATGTGCAGGGCGTCGAGGAGGTTGGTCATGCCGCCTTATTCTGCCTATCAAAGGCGAACCGCGCTGCGGACCGGGGATGGGATCAAGGTCGGCGTCGAGCCGAAGCGTCGCTGGATCGATTGTTCGATGCCGGCGGCATCGAGCCCGTACAGCGCGAGCAGCTTTGCCGGGTCGCCGTGCTCGCTGAAGGCGTCGGGAAGGCCGAGCGTCAGAACGGGTATCTCGATGCGCGCCTCGGCGAGCGCTTCCAGCACCGCGCTCCCCGCACCGCCCATGACCGCGCCTTCTTCCACCGTGACGATTGCATCATGGCGGCGCGCCAGATCAGTCACCAGCGCGACATCGAGCGGCTTGGCGAAACGCATGTTGGCGACGGTCGCATCGAGCTTGTCGGCCGCGGCGAGCGCCGGATACAGCAACGTTCCGAAGGCGAGGATCGCAATGCGCTTGCCCAGCTGCGCCGCGGACTTCGTCGTCTCGCGGCGGATCTCGCCCTTGCCGAAGGGAATCTCGCTCATCTGCGCCTTCGGCAGCCGGCCGACGCCGCTGCCGCGCGGATAGCGGACGGCGACCGGATGGTTCTGCATGAACGCGGTGTAGAGCGATTGCCGGCATTCGTCTTCGTCGGCCGGCGTCAGCACGCTGACGTTCGGAACGCAGCGCAGATAGGCGATGTCGTAGGCGCCGGCGTGCGTCGGGCCGTCGGCGCCGACGAGGCCGGCGCGGTCGAGGGCGAAGACGATGGGCAGGTTCTGGATCGCGACGTCATGGATCAGCTGGTCGTAGCCGCGCTGCAGGAACGTCGAATAGATCGCGACCACTGGCTTCAGGCCCTCGCAGGCCAGACCCGCGGCGAAGGTGACGGCGTGCTGCTCGGCGATGCCGACGTCGAAGTAGCGCTTCGGAAAGCGCTTCTCGAACTCGACCATGCCCGAGCCCTCGCGCATCGCCGGCGTGATGCCGATCAGGCGCTCGTCCGCTTCCGCCATGTCGCACAGCCAGTGGCCGAAGACCTGGGTGAAGGTCATCTTCGGCGGCGTAGCCGGCTTGACGAGGCCGACCGCCGGGTCGAACTTGCCGGGGCCGTGGTAGTTGACCGGGTCGTTCTCGGCGAGCTTGTAGCCGTAGCCCTTCTTCGTTACGACGTGCAGGAACTGCGGGCCCTTCAGGTGGCGCAGGTTCTCGAGCGTCGGAATCAGCGAGTCGAGATCGTGGCCGTCGATCGGGCCGACGTAGTTGAAGCCGAACTCCTCGAAGATCGTCCCCGGAACGACCATGCCCTTGGCGTGCTCCTCGAAGCGACGCGCCAGCTCGAACAGCGGCGGCGCATTCTTCAGCACGTTCTTCGCCGTGTCGCGAGCCGCGGCGTAGAACTTGCCGCTCATCAGGCGCGCCAGGTAGCGATTCAAGGCGCCTACCGGTGGCGAGATCGACATGTCGTTGTCGTTGAGGATGACGAGGATGTCGGCCTGCGTTCCCAGGTGCGGGCAGCCGGCGTTGTTGAGCGCCTCGAAGGCCATTCCGGCGCTCATCGCGCCGTCGCCGATCACCGCCACCGACTTGCGCGACTCGCCCTTCATGCGCGCCGCGACGGCCATGCCGAGCGCGGCCGAGATCGAGGTCGACGAGTGCGCCGTGCCGAAGGTGTCGTACTCGCTCTCGTCGCGGCGCGGAAAGCCGGAAATGCCGCCGAGCTGGCGCAGCGTTCCCATACGCTCGCGCCGGCCGGTCAGCACCTTGTGCGGATAGGTCTGGTGGCCGACGTCCCAGACGATGCGGTCGTACGGCGTGTCGAAGACGTGGTGGAGGGCGATCGTCAGCTCGACCGTGCCAAGGTTCGACGACAGGTGGCCGCCGGTCTGCGAAACGCTGTGCACGACGAAGTCGCGCAGCTCGCCGGCGAGCTGCTTGAGCTCGGGGCGCGACAGACGCCGCACATCGGCCGGGCTGGCGATGGACTCGAGAAGATTGCCGATCGCCATGAAGTCAGCTTTCTCGGTCGACGACGCGGTCGGCCAGGACCAGAAGGTTCTGCGTGTGCACCAGGTCGCTCGCCGCGATCGCCGCCCGCGCCGCGATGCGCAGCTCGTCGGCGCGCCGCCGTGCCGCGTCGAGGCCGAGCACGCTGACGTAGGTCGGCTTGTTGTCGTCGAGGTCCTTGCCGGCGGTCTTGCCGAGCGTCGCCGAGGCCTGCGTGACGTCTAGGATGTCGTCGACGACCTGGAAGGCGAGGCCGATCGCCTGGCCGTAGGCGGCAAGCGCCTGCCACTGAGCCGGAGTCGTCGTGCCGCAGGCCGCACCCATCAGCACGCTCGCCTGGAGCAGCGCGCCGGTCTTGCGCCGGTGCATGTCCGACAGCGCGTGCTCGTCGAGAGTCAGGCCGACGCTCGCCAGGTCGATCGCCTGGCCGCCGGCCATTCCCGCGCCCCCGGCGGCGCGCGCCAGCAGGCCGCACAGGCGCGCCTGCAGCGCCGCATCGACCGCCCCCAGCGCCGGCGTGAGCACCTCGAAGGCGAGCGCCTGCATCGCGTCGCCCGCCAGC
>DATMGW010000004.1:0-13236 GCA_035555295.1 Caldimonas sp. | reverse complement strand
AGTTCATGAACCCGGGCTTCGTGGCGCCCGGCGTGATCGGCGGCGTGTGCCTGCTGCTCGCGCTGTGGGGGCTGCAGATGCTGCCCATCAACTACGCCGGCCTGGGCCTGATCCTGCTCGGGATCGCCTTCTTCGTCGCCGAGGCCTTCGTGCCGAGCTACGGTGCACTGGGGATCGGCGGGGTCGCGGCCTTCGCCTTCGGTGCCCTGCTGCTGATCGACAGCGACGCGCCCGGTTTCGGCATTCCGCTGTCGCTGATCGGCGCCGTGGCGCTGGTCTCGGCGGCGTTCATCGTCGGCGTCGCCGGCATGGCGGCGAAGGCACGCCGTAGGCCCGTCGTCAGCGGTGTGCCGCGAATGATCGGCGCGGCGGGCGAGGTCATCGAGTTCGCCGCCGGCGAAGGCTGGGCCGCGGTCGACGGCGAGCGCTGGAAGGTGCGCGCCGCGCAGCCCCTGCATCCCGGCGAGCGCGTTCGTGTCACGCGCGTCGACGGCCTGACGCTGGAAGTGAGCACCGCCACCGAAGCCCCGACAACGCAAGGAGTCTCGCGATGATTCCCTTTTCGATCGTCCTCGTCTTCCTGGTCCTGCTCGCGGCCAGCTCGCTGCGCATCCTGCGCGAGTACGAACGCGGCGTCGTCTTCCAGCTCGGGCGCTTCTGGCGCGTCAAGGGCCCGGGCCTGGTGATCCTCGTTCCCGGCATCCAGCAGATGGTCCGCATCGACCTGCGCATCGTCGTCGTCGACATCCCGAGCCAGGACGTGATCTCGCGCGACAACGTCACGTTGAAAGTCAACGCCGTCCTGTACTTTCGCGTCGTCGATCCGCAGCGCGCCGTGATCCAGGTCGAGAACTTCCTCGCCGCGACCAGCCAGCTGGCGCAGACGACCTTGCGCACGGTGCTCGGCAAGCACACCCTCGACGAGATGCTCTCCGAGCGCGAGCGGCTGAACCTGGACCTGCAGAAGATCCTCGACAGCCAGACCGACCACTGGGGCATCAAGGTCAGCAACGTCGAGATCAAGCACGTCGACCTGAACGAAACCATGATCCGCGCGATAGCGCGCCAGGCCGAGGCCGAGCGCGAGCGGCGGGCCAAGGTGATCCACGCCGAGGGCGAGCTGCAGGCCTCCGAGAAGCTGGCGCAAGCCGCGGAGATCCTGGCGCGACAGCCGCAGGCGATCCAGCTGCGCTACCTGGAGACGCTGACGGTGATCGCAGCCGACAAGAACTCGACGATCGTCTTTCCGCTGCCGATGGACATCGTCGCGCCGCTGCTCGATGCGCTCAAGGGCCGCGCGCCGCTGTCGCAGTAGGGCACCGAGCGGGTCCCTCGCGATCGCAACGCGAGCTGCCGCGACTCGCATCGAGATCGAGCCTTCGCGGAACTCGGTCTTGTCGAGCCGGACGTTGCCGAGAACGGGGCGGCGCGCGGATCGCACCTGCTCTCCGGCGGCGCGCATCAGGGGGCGAAGACGGCAGGCAACGATCGCTGCAGTTCCGATGACGGCCATTCGACGGTCAGCCAATGCCGTGCGGCGAGCGGCGCCATCGTTGCTGTTTTTCCCGCCGCGCCGTCGGCGCTCGAGCCCTCGAGGATCGCTTCATGAGCGGTGCCGAGACCTTCGAATACGACCACGCGATCGTTCACAGGCAGCAGGCGATCTTCGACGTGCAGGCGCACCGCTCTGGCGAGCGCGAGCCGCTCGAGTTCGGCGCCTTTGCGCTGCAGGGCCTGCGCGTCGTCGCGGTGCGTGACGCGTACGACCTCCTGCTCGATGATCGGTCCGGCGTCCAGCGTTGCCGTGACGTAGTGCGCCGTCGCCCCGATGAACTTCACGCCCCGTGCGAGCGCTCGTCGATAGGGATCGGCGCCTGCGAATGCAGGCAGCAGCGCGTGATGGATGTTGATGATGCGCCCGGGGTAGCGCGCCACGAATGCGGGCGAGAGGATTTGCATGTAGCGCGCCAGGACGATCAAGTCGATCTCCGCGCTCTCGAGGAGCGCCAGCTGCTCTGCCTCGACGCATTCCTTCGACCGCTGCGCCAGGTCGAAGCGGTGGAACGGCACCTCGTACCGTTCGGCGAGTGGGCGGCAGTCCTCGTGGTTGCTGACGATGAGCGCGATCTCGCATGGCAATGCGCCCGACCGGCTTCTCTGCAACAGGTCGGCGATGCAGTGATCGCGCCTGGAGACGAAGATGGCGACGCGCTGCGCCGCACCCAGACTGGCCCGCACCAGGCCGCCCTTGCCGGGCTGGATGCAACCGACAACGCGGCGAAGCCACCCTTCATCCATGGCACCTCGACCGGCAAGGGGCCAGGCCGCGCGGATGGCCTGCATCCCGTCGATCGATTCACGCTCGATCGAAATCATCTCCGCGCTGTGGCGGCGCAGCGCTGCGCCGACCGCGCTCGCTGCGTCGGAGCGTGCGTCGAACAACGCCAGCAATCGTCCTTCTCTCGCGTGCCGACAGCGTTCGCGCACCATGCCGCCCTTGAGTTCGTTCATTTTCGTCCTGCCAGCTCCGTTGCGAGGCGCTGCTACAAGTGAATACGAAAAGCGCCGGACAAACCGGACACGCCAGGGCGCTAGAAAGTGGGCGCAGGCTCGTCCGGAGCCGAGGCCTCACGTCCAAGTGCGGCGGACGCTGACGGAACCGACGGATCGACCGTGATGGCGGTGCCGCCAGGAGCGCCGGCCGCAGTCGCCTCGCCAGGAGGCGGCGGTACTTCCAGGCAGCCACCGAGCACCTGCAACAAGAGCAGGTCCGGCCAGAGCTTGGCAGGGTGCGACGTCATGTCGAGGCAAGTTGTTCGGAGCATCCGACCTGGTTCTTGAGCCCCGAAATCCTCTCGCAGATCTACACTGGCGGCCCCAGGAGGGGATCGAGGCCGGGCACCGTGCCCTGGCCAACGCCGACTCGCCTTTCAATCGGCTCATCGGCCTCTACGGGATCGCGTTCGGACTCGTGGAATTGGGGCGTGTTGACGAAGGCCGCCGCTATGTCGCGGAAGGTGTCGCCCTGGTGCCCGCTCGCACCGCGTCGCAGATGCACAGATCCACGTTGTTCCAGAACCCGGCGCACACCGAACGCTTCGTCGAAGCACTGATACGTGCGGGTTTGCCCACGGGCTGACGCGCGCCATGCCTCGACATCGCACGGCCGGCACAACAGCCGGCGCCTCCGCGACCGGATTTGCGGCCACTTCATCTCCACTGGCGGAGCAACCACCTTCAGCGCATGTGGGCGCCGGCGTCGAGCGACGCGCCAGCGGTGCCGCCCGGACACGCAAGAAGAACTCGACGATCGTTATTCCGCTGCCAATGGACATCGTCGCGCCGCTGCTCGATGCGCTCAAGCGGGGGGCGCCGGCATCAGCGTGAGGAGCGGCCGCGACGGCGCAACACCAGCAGCACGACGACGCCGACGAGGACGCAGACGAGCGCCAGCTTTTCGAGGACCTCGAGGTCGGCGAGGAACCACTCGATCGCGTGGCCGAAGAGGTAGCCGGCTCCGCTCACCACGACCGCCCAGATCGCCGCGCCGATCATGTTGTAGACGATGAAGCGCCGGGCCGAGACCTGGCTCATGCCGATGACGACCGGACCGATCAGGCGCAAGCCGTACATGAAGCGCACGCCGACGATCAACCCCGCCGAGTGACGCTCGATCAGGCGGCGTACGCGCGCGGCCGGCACCTCCAGGTGCGTCCAGCGGCCGAGGAGAGCGTCGCCGTAGCGGCGGCCGACGAAGAAGCAGATCTGGTCGCCCAGGGTGCCGCCGACGAAGGCGACGAGGACGACGATCGGATAGGAGAGATAGCCTTCGTGGGCCGCCAGGCCGGCGAGCAGGAGGAGGGTCTCGCCTTCGAGGAGGCAGCCGGCGAAGAGGGCCAGGTACCCGTACTGCGAGAGGAGGTCTGCCAGCGCCATGCCGGAGCTTAAGCCGGGTGCCGACGATCGTGCTCGGGGGCCCAGCTTCGCCGCGTCGGCGGCGAGACATGTGCACCCATCACCGGTTCTCCGAGTGCCGCAAGGCTTCCACCACGAGGGCCACGGCGGGCGAGGCACGACGGCTGGCGTAGTACAGGTGATATCCGGGGTAGCTCGCCGCCCAGTCATCGAGCACCGACGTCAGGCGGCCCTTCGCAACGTAATCGGCGACGATGTCGTCGGGAATCCAGGCCAGCCCGTGCCCGGCCAGCGTCGCCGCGACGATCAGGTCGCTGGCATTGAAGACGAGCCGACCCGTCACCCGGGCATTCACATTTCTTCCTCGCCGCTTGAACTCCCAGTTCAGCAGGCCGCCGTGGGTCGGCAGACGCAAGCCGATGCAATCGTGCTCGGTGAGATCCTGCGGCTTGCGGGGGCGAGGATGGCTCGCGAAATAGGCCGGGGTGCCGACGACAGCCATGCGCATGTCCGGCGCCATGCGCACCGCGATCATGTCCTTGGCCACGTCGCCACCCAGGCGCACGCCGATGTCGAAGCGCTCGGCAACGATGTCGGTGAAGCGGTTGTCGCTGCTGATCTCGATCTTGATGTCGGGGTACTTCGGCAGCCACGGCCGCAGCCTGGGCCAGACCAGCGTCCGCACGGCATGTTCGGTCGCCGTGATGCGCACCGTGCCGGCCGGCTTGCCGCGCAGCTCGCCGAGCACCGCCAGCTCGGCTTCGATGTCTGCGAAGCGCGGGCCCGCGGCCCGGTACAGCCGCTCGCCTGCTTCGGTGGGCGACACGCTGCGCGTCGTCCGGTTCAGCAGCTTCAGGTCGAGCCTGCGCTCCAACGCCCGGACCGTCTGGCTGAGCGCCGACTGCGACACCCCGAGCTGCGCCGCTGCACGCGTGAAGCTGCTCTCGCTCACGACGGCCGCAAAGGCCGCGAGGTCGTCGAAGCGTGCCATTGATAAGTCCGGCTTATGAGCCCATGTCGATCCAGCAGTCTAGTCGTTCGACGCGGACGTGCCTAGAGTTCGCGTCATTCGTTCACGACACACCGCTATGAAGATTCGCCAACTGGGCCGCAGCGGCCTCACCGTTTCGGAGCTGGGCTTCGGCTGCATGGGGCTCAGCTACGGCTACGGTCCTGCGACCGACACGCAGGACGCGATCGCGCTGATCCGCTCGGCCGTCGATCTCGGCGTGACCTTCTTCGACACCGCCGAGGCCTACGGCCCGTTCGTCAACGAGGAGGTCGTCGGCGCGGCCCTGGCCCCGTTCCGCGATCGGGTCGTCATCGCCACCAAGTTCGGCTTCCGGTCCGGCAAGACGGAAGAAGGACTCGACAGTCGGCCGGAGCGGATCAAGGAGGTCGCCGACGCGGCGCTCAAGCGACTGAAGACGGACCGCATCGATCTCTACTACCAGCACCGCGTCGATCCCGACGTGCCGATCGAGGACGTGGCCGGCACGGTGAAAGACCTGATCCGGCAGGGCAAGGTCAAGCACTTCGGCTTGTCCGAGGCGGGGGCGCAGACGATACGGCGTGCCCACGCGGTCCAGCCCGTGACCGCGCTGCAAAGCGAGTACTCCCTGTGGTGGCGAGAGCCCGAGCGGGAGATCCTGCCGACGCTCGAGGAACTGGGGATCGGCTTCGTCCCGTTCAGCCCGCTCGGCAAGGGCTTTCTCACGGGCGCGATCGACGAGAGCACCACCTTCGCAGCAGCGATTTTCGCAACACGGTTCCGCGCTTCACGCCGGAGGCCCGCAAGGCGAACCAGGCGCTTGTCGACGTGACCTCGCAGATCGCCGCGCGCAAGCGTGCGACGCCGGCGCAGATCGCGCTGGCGTGGCTGCTGGCGCAGAAGCCCTGGATCGTGCCGATCCCCGGGACGACGAAGCGGCATCGGCTCGAGGAAAACGTCGGCGCCGCGGCGGTCGAGCTGACGCCCGGCGATCTGCGCGACATCGGCGCGGCTCTCTCGAGCATCGAGATCCAGGGGGCGCGCTACTCCGCGGACCGGCAAAGGCTCGTCGGGCGCTGACCGCGCACCCGTGTCGCCACTGCGCGACGCGGTCAGGTCACGAGGCGCTTGTCGATCATGTGCGTCACGCAGTCCTGCACGTGTTTCGTGAGCGTCGCCTGCGCGCCTTTCCAGTCGCGCTTGAGCGCGCAATCGAGCAGGCGCCGGTGCTCGCCGGCAGCGACGTCGCCGCGGTAGACCGCCGCCACCATCTGGTAGCGCAGGTACCGGTCGTAGATGACGGCGTGCGTTTCGAGCAGCACCTGCGAGCCGCAGGCCGAGATCAACGCGCGGTGGAACTCGCGGTCGTAGCGCTTCCAGGCCTGCGCCTGCGAGCGCTCGCCTGTCTTCATGCGCCGCTCCATCGCAGCGAGCTTGTGGTGCGCGGCGACCACGCTGCCCTCCCACTCCATGTCGCCGGCCTCGAACGACTCGCGCAACGCGTGCGATTCGAGCAGGCAGCGCATCGCCGCCACCTCGCGCAGGTTGGCCGCCGAGATCGGGGTGACCTGAAAGCCGCGCGAGCCCTCGGCGACGATCAGGCCTTCCGAGGACAGGCGGTTCAGGTTCTCGCGCAGCGTACCGACGCTGGCCTCGTAGGCGTCGCGCATCCGGTCGAGCGTCAGCCGCTCTCCCGGCGCAAGGCGGCCGCAGACGATGTCGGCGCGGATGCACCGGTAGGTCTTTTCGCCGACCGTTTCCGTCTGTCGAGCGTCGTCCAGCATCGCTTTTCCTTTGCCTCGCGCCGACCCGAGTCCGGCACGCCGCCGCGCGATGATACGCTTCGTCCACCATTCGGACGATCGTCCAAGCGGATTGTCATCGTCGGATAAAGCCGCTACTCTCGGATGAATCCATCGGCGCCGCCGGTGGCGCAACCGACCCCTTTTCGAAGGAGCCCCACCATGTCGTCGACGATCGCACGCCGCACCCTTCTGCGCGCCGGCGCCTCCACGCTGGCCCTTGCCGCCGCGCCTCTCGGGTGGACGCAGGGCGCGATGAAGATGCGCTTCAGCTCGGCATTCACCGAGCAGGACCTGCGCGCCGAAGGCTACAAAGCCTTCGCCGCGGCGATGAAGAACGACTTCGAGTTCCAGCCGTTCTGGGGCAACGCGATGTTCAAGCAGGGGACCGAGCTCGTCGCGCTGCAGCGCGGCAACCTGGAGATGGCCAACCTCGCGCCGCAGGACATCTCCAAGCAGGTGCCCGCCTGGTCGCTGCTGACCTCGGCCTACCTGTTCCGCGACGTCACCCACCTGAAGAAGACGTTCAAGAGCGACGTCGGGCGCGACTTCGTGAAGATGGCGCGTGACCAGCTCGGCATCGAGGTCATCACGCCGGTCTACTTCGGCTCGCGCCACGTCAACCTCAAGCCCGACCGGACGATCAGGACGCCAGCCGACCTGGCGGGAATCAAGCTGCGCATGCCGCCGGGCGAGTTCTGGCAATTCCTCGGCGAGTCGATCGGCGTCAACCCGACACCGGTCGCGTTCGCCGAGGTCTACACCGCGCTGCAGACCGGCGCCATCGACGGCCAGGACAATCCGCTGCTCCTCAGCAAGCTGATGAAGTTCGACGAGGTGACGACGCAGTTCGTCCTCACCGGGCACGTCATCGGCTTCGACGTGATGACCGTCTCGTCGAAGGCGTGGAACGAGCTCAAGCCGGACCAGCAGGCGCGCTTTCGCGCCGCTGCGGAGAAGGCGATCGACGACTACACCGCCAAGTTCGAGGGTCAGGAGCGCGACGTGGTCGCCGCCCTGAAGGCGGAAGGGAAGAAGGTCTACGCGCCCGACGTCAATGCCTTCCGCAGCTTCGCGCAGAAGCGCTACGTCGAGAAGTACGGCCGCGAGTGGCCGAGCGGCGCGCTCGAGCGGATCAACGCGCTGTAGCCGCTCGCGCAGTCGATGGCCTCCGAGACTCCGCCAGCGGCCGGTGCCCCTGCGCTCGGCCGCTGGCTGCAGCGGCGCGCCGACGACGTCGCGGTCGCGCTGATCGCGACGATGTTCGTGTCGTTCCTGCTGCAGATCGTCTTTCGCTATGCGCTCAACCGGCCGCTCGGCTGGACCGAGGAGGTCACGGTCCTGTGCTGGGTGTGGGTCGTGCTGTGGGGGGCGTCGTTCGTCGTCGCCGAAGCCGACGAGGTCCGCTTCGACATCCTCTACAACGTCGTGCCGCCGAAGGTCCGGCGGGTCCTCACGGTCGTCGCGAGCCTCGTCCTGGTCGTGCTGATGGCGCTTTCGCTGCCGGCGACGTGGCGCTACGTCGCTTTCATGCGGCGCGAGCATTCCGCCTTCCTCGGCATGCGCTTCGACGCCCTCTACTCGATCTACGTGCTGTTCGCGCTGGTCTGCATCGCGCGTCAGGCGCGCGTCGCATGGCGGGCCTGGCGCGGCGCGCCGCCCGCGGTCGGCTCCGGCGTCGACGGAGGCCGCGCCGGATGATGGGCCTGTCGCCGTTCGCGATGTGCGTGATCGTGCTGGTCGCGCTGGCGCTGGCCGGCCTGCCGATCGGCCTTTCGATGATCGCCGCCTCGATCTTCTACCTGCTTGCCGCCGGTCTCGACCCGGGCACAGCGGCCGAGCAGATCCTCAACGGCCTGTACAACAGCTACGTGCTGCTCGCCGTGCCGCTGTTCATCCTCGCAGCCGACCTGATGAACACGGGCAGCCTGACCGACCGCCTGCTGAAGTTCTGCCTCGTCCTCGTCGGACGATTCCGCGGCGGGCTGGGGCACGTCAACATCGTCGCCAACGTCATCTTCGCCGGCATGTCGGGCTCGGCGATCGCCGACGCGGTCGGCATCGGCCGCATCATCATCGGCATGATGACGCGCGACGGCAAATACCCCGTCGCGTACGCGGCGGCGATCACCGCCTCGGCCGCGATCATCGGGCCGATCATTCCGCCGTCGATCCCGATGGTCATCTACGCGCTGGTCTCGGACGCGTCGATCGGCTTTCTCTTTCTCGGCGGCGTGATCCCGGGGTTGCTGCTCGGCGTCGCCTTCATGGCGATGAACGCGCTCATCGCGCGGCGCCGCCGCTACCCGGTCGAGCCACCGGTGCGGCTTCGCGACGTGCCGCGCGTCACCATCGATGCGTTCCCCGCGCTGCTGCTGCCGGTCATCCTGCTGGTGGGCATCTACGGCGGCGTGATGACTCCCACCGAAGGCGCCGCCGCGGCCGCGGCCTATGCCCTGCTGGCCGCGGCGCTGATCTATCGCGCCCTGTCGCGCCGCCAGCTCTACGGCGTGCTGCTGTCGAGTGCGAAGGCCACCACCTCGGTGGGAATGCTGATCGCCGGCGCGCTCGCTTTCAACTACGTCGTCACGGCCGAGAACGTCCCGGTGGCGGTGCGGCACTTCATCGAAGGCTTTCACTTCTCCAGGATCGGCTTCCTGCTGCTGGTCAACGCCGTCCTGCTCGGCCTGGGCTGCCTGCTCGAGGGCACGACCATCCTGCTCATCATCGTGCCGATCTTGATCCCCAGCGTGAAGGCGCTCGGCATCGACACCGTGCACTTCGGCGTGGTCGTCGTCGTCAACATCATGATCGGCCTCTTGACGCCGCCGTTCGGGCTGCTGCTGTTCATCGTCGCCAACATGACGCGGCAGCCGCTGATCGCCATCGTGAGCGAGGCCGTGCCGTTCATCGTTGCCGCGATCGCGATGCTCGGGGTGATCACCTTTGTCCCGGAGACCGTGCTCTGGCTGCCGCGCGTGATGGGCTACAAGGGCTGATCCCGGGCTTTCGAGGAAACGCATGAACGACAAGCCCATCTACGTGCTCAACGGCCCGAACCTGAACCGCCTGGGCCAGCGCGAGCCCGACGTCTACGGCTGCACGACGCTGGCACAGATCGAGGCCCAGTGCCGGCAGGCGGCCGGCGCGCAGCCGATCGAGTTCCGGCAGACGAACAGCGAGGCGCAGATGATCGACTGGATCCACGAGGCCATCGATCGGGCGAGCGGCATCGTCATCAACCCCGCTGCCTACTCGTTCACCTCGATCGCGATCCTCGACGCGCTGAAGATGTTTCCGGGACCGATCGTCGAGCTGCACATCTCGAACATCCACCGCCGCGAGGAGATCTACCACCGCTCGCTGATGTCGCGCGCGGCGACGGCGGTGATCGCCGGGCTCGGCGCGAAAGGTTATGCCGTTGCCGTCCGGGCGGTCGCAGAGCTTGTCGAAGGCGACCCCGTCGGCGCCAAGCCGCCCGCCGCGCGCGTCAGCTGATGGCCGATCTGAGACGAGCCGCTGTTTCTCCTTTCGCACCCCAAGCCGTCGCTCGCATCTTCGGGTTCGGCTTCGAATAGCCGTCGTTCACCGACAACGACCCACGGTGGTCGACGAGGCCAGCGCACATAGCGCAGATTGCGGCACCTCGCCTCCGGCACCGGGCGAAATCGCGCTTGCGTCCGGGGCGATTTCAGGCGCATCGTCACGCCTTGGCCCGGTTCGGTGAGGAGGTCATTCATGCACGCCTATCGATCGTTCGTTGCGGCCCTGACCTCGCTCGCCCTCGCCGTGCAGGTGCCGCTGTCGGCTCTCGCCGCCGGCGCGGACTTCGCCCCCGTTGCCAACGACGACATCGCGCGCCGCTGCGACGTCTTTTCATCGGTTTACGACCGCCAGTACAGCGGCCCGCGCACGGTACTCGACGACAACAGCGTCGCGGAGGCGCTGCGCGTGTGCGCGCAGGCGGCTGAGGCACGACCCGTGCGGTCCCGTTACGTATACCTCTACGGCGCTGCGCTGTCGGTGGCGAAACGCCACGCGGAAGCAGCCCAGCAGTTCGCCGCCGCGCGGCAAGCCGGCAATGCCTGGGGCGCGTACGGGCTCGGCTGGTTTAGCGCGCAGGGGTTGGGTGAGCCAAAAAACCTCGAGAAGGCCGCCAGCTTGTACCGTGAAGCCGCGAGTGCGGGCGTGGCGGCGGCGAACTCCAACCTCGGCTGGCTCTACGAAAACGGCGCCGGCGTACCGCGTGATGCGAATGAGGCAATGCGCCTGTACCGCCGCGCGGCGGACGGCGGCGTCGCGCCCGCGTACGCGCGGCTCATGTGGCTATCGCTCGGCACGACGCCGCCTAGCTACACGGAAGTCGCACGCTGGGCGCAGCAAGCCGCCGACGCGGGCTACGGCGATGGCGCGCACGTGCTCGGCTGGTGCTACCTCATGGGCAACGGCGTGCGCCGGGATCCGGCGCTGGCGGCAAAGTGGTACGTCGAAGCTGCGCGCCGGGGATCGGTCGATGCGATGTACGAGCTGTCGCTCATGGCGCGCGACGGCGTCGGCTTGCCCAAGGATGCTCACGATGCGGCCGGCTGGATGCTGCAGGCGGCCGAGCACGGAGACGCTCAGGCGCAGCTCGAGCTCGCGCGGATGCTGATCGCCGGCACGGGCGTCGCGAGCGATCCGCGTGCTGCCTACGGGTGGGCACTCGCCGCCGCGAAGGCCGAGCTCGTGCCGGCGCAGGTGCTCGTCGCCTCGATGGCCTACGACGGCACCGGTGTAGCGCGCAATCGCGCCGAGGCAGCCACGTGGTTCCGCAGGGCTGCCGACCATGGCGACACGTTCGCCATGTACCAGCTCGGATGGCTCGTGCGCAACGGCGATGGCACCCCGCGCAGCGAAGGCGATGCCGTGCGATGGTTCCTCGAGGCTGCAAACCGCGGCAACGCCTCCGCCGAGGAATCTCTCGGCGAGGGCTATATGAACGGCCTCGGCGGCCGCAGCCCCGACTATCGCGCCGCCGTGTATTGGCTCGAGCGAGCGGCGAGCAAGGGCGACGGGTTCGCACAGCTCAATCTCGGCTCCCTTTACGCGGACGGCAAAGGAGTGCCGCGCGATATGCAGCGCGCCCGCTCGCTCTTCGTGAAGGCGACCCTGAGCCCCGACCCGCGGGTTGCGCGCAAGGCGAATGAAAACCTCTCGGCGATGTTGCACGGCTCGCCGCCTGCGCGCGACCGCGACGACACGACGGCGGCGGTGGTCGGCGTGGCGCTGGTCGGGCTCGCGCTGCTGTGGGCCTTCAGCGGATCGGGCGAGTCGTCGGAATCGGGCGGCGGCACGCCGACGAACACCGCGCCATGTTGCGGCGGCTCCCCTTCGACGTCGCCGCCACGGCCGACACCGGACATGGCGCCGACGCGCCCACCCGTTCCTGGGCCGATGGTCGGGAACATCGGCAGGACTCGCATGGGCGATATCACGAGCATGCCACCCGTCGTCGGGAGATAGCCGTCGCGCTGGGCCGCCGGCTCCCAAGGCCGGGTGCCTCTGAACCGGGCCGTGGTGACGGAGCGAATATGGCCCGATGACCGCCCGTTGACTGGGCGGCCGGACTGGCCGGATCATCAGACCTCTGTCTGTTCAGCGATCTCGAACGCGTCGCCGACTTGCTCGTGTCTTGCCGCACCGGCGGCAACCATGAGTGGGAGAAGATGCGCTTCACGTGGGTGAGCCTGGCGCGCTCCAGGTGCCCTTTCCCATAGGGACAACGCCGCTTCCCGATCCTCGGAAGTCGCGCCAACAAGCGTGCGCTGCAGCCAGGCGTCGAACGCGGCCAATGACTGCCGCGCCTCCGGCCGGCCCATGAGCCCCAAGTTGTGGCTACTCGATCCACTACCAATGATCAGCACTCCGCTTTCGCGAAGAGCGGCCAACGACCGCCCGGCGGCGATGTGCTCGCCTGCATCGAGCCCCGCCTTGAGCGAAAGCTGTATGACGGGAATGCTTGCCAGCGGGTACATCACCGACAACGGCGCATACACGCCGTGATCGAAACCTCGCGTGGAATCAATTCTTGTCGTGAGACCTGCGTCTTCAAGCAAGCGTCGGGCGCGTTCTGCCAAGTCGGGCGCTCCGGGTTTGGGGTATTCGACGCGGTAGGTGTGCTCCGGAAAGCCGCTGTAGTCGTAGATCATCGGCGGATTTGGATGAGCCATAGCCGTGAATTCAGGCTCCTCCCAGTGCGCCGAAATCACAAGGATGGCCTCGGGCGGGGTGCCGACCAGTTGCGGAATCTCCTGCAGTGCCGTTGCCAATTGATGGTGCGCATCGTGCATGGGCCCGCTCATCCAAGGCCACGGACCCCGGCCGTGTGAAATGAAGAACGTAGGAAGCGCTCGCGTGGTCATCCGTCCTTTCGCTCTATCTCTGTTGGCCCCAATCTATCGGACTCCGCGGCCGTGGCCTCGCGCGGGCGAAGCCGACGATCCGGCACTCAGGTATCACGCGAGCTGCAGCCGCACACACGCTACGGGG
>DATMGW010000003.1:0-10872 GCA_035555295.1 Caldimonas sp. | reverse complement strand
CAGCGCCGCGGCGCCGCGTCAGTGGTCATGTTGCTCGGTCAGCCCGCGCGTCATCGACAAGCGCGCGTTCGAGCACTTGGACGCCGCGGACCCAACGCGCCCGTGTCGCCGCCTGCGGCGCGCTCCCAGATCGCGTCCGAGTCGCTCATCGCGTGGCGCCCGTTAGTTGCCCTCGAACACCGGCCTGCCCTTGGCGACGAAGGCCTTGTAGGCGCGCTCGAAGTCCTGCGTCTGCATACAGATCGCCTGCGCCTGCGCCTCGGCCTCGATGCATTCGCCGAGGCCCGAGCTCCACTCCTGCCACAACATTGTCTTCGTCATCGCGTGGCCGAAGGTCGGGCCGTCGGCCAGACTCTGAGCCATCGCGGTCGCCTCGTCGAGGAGCGACTCGGGAGCGACCAGCCGGTTGTAGAAGCCGAAGCGCTCGGCCTCTTCGCCGCCGACGACGCGGCCGCTGTACAACAGGTCCGCCGCGCGCGAGAGCCCAATCAGCCGCGGCAACAGGGTGCAGGCGCCCATGTCGGCGCCGGCCAGGCCGACGCGAACGAACAGGAACGCGAGCTTGCTGCGCGCAGTCGCGTAGCGCAGGTCCGACGCGCACGCGATCATCGCGCCGGCGCCGGTGCAGACGCCGTCGATCGCCGCGACGATCGGCTGCGGGCAGGCGCGCATCGCCTTGATCATGTCGCCGGTCATGCGCGTGAACTCGAGGAGCTCGGGCATCTCCATCCTGACCAGCGGGCCGATGATCTCGTGCACGTCTCCACCCGAGCAGAAATTGCCGCCCTCGCCGGTGAAAACCACGGCCTTGATGTCGGTAGCGTAGACCATCTCGCGGAACAGGTCGCGCAGCTCGCCGTACGAATCGAAGGTCAGCGGGTTCTTGCGGTCCGGGCGATTGAGGCGGATGGTGGCCACCTTGCCGGCAGCCGAGTAACCGAAATGCCTGGCCTGGTAGCCGGCGAGCTGTATGCGTTTCATCGAGAGCTCCGAGGGGTTGATGTGGTATGCGGGGGGCGGTGCGCGCGTGGATTGCGCGTATGGGCAGTGGCGTCAGCCGGCCATCGTCAGCCCGCCGCTGACGCTGAGCACCTGACCGGTGATGTAGCTCGCGCGGCTGCTGGCGAGGAACAGCACCGCGTCGGCGACCTCCTCGGGCTTGCCGAGACGGCGAAACGGTATGGCCTTGGTCAGCGCCTCCTTGACCTTGTCGGGCACCGCTGCCATCAACGGCGTGTCGGTCGGGCCTGGGCAGACGCAGTTGACGTTGATCTGGTGGCGGGCCGTCTCGCGCGCCAGTGACTTCGTGAAGGCGATCAGGCCGCCCTTCGTGCCAGAGTACACAGTCTCGCCCAGGCTGCCGACGCGCCCGGCGTCGCTAGCGACGTTGACGATCTTGCCGCCGGCGTGCTCGATCATTCCCGGCAGCAGCGCCTTGGCTAAGGTCATCGGGCCGACGAAGTTGAGCGCGACCAGCTTGCTCCAGAACTCGGGCGTGCCTTCCAGGAACGGCGCCGTTCGCCCCCAGCCCGCCGCGTTCACGAGCACGTCGATCGGTCCGTGCCGCGCCTGCGCCGAATCGGCGAAGGCAGCGATCGACCCGGCGTCGGTCATGTCGACCGGCATGAACGTGGCCCGGTGGCCCTGCGCGCGCAGCGCCGCTGCGCAGGCCTCGCCGCCGGCCGTGTCGATGTCGGCGACGATGACGTGGGCGCCGGCCGCCGCCAGCGCCTGGGCAGTGGCTTTGCCGATGCCCGAGGCGGCGCCGGTGACGATGGCAGTCTGGTTCGCGAACTTCATGGTGTTTCCTTTCAACTGCAAAGCGATTCAGCGGGTGCGTTTTCCGAGGAAGTCCGATACCTTGCGGCGCGTCTCGGGATGGCTGTAGAGCGTGCGGGTTTCGCAGATCTCCTCGTCGTAGCCATCGACTCCGGGTTGGGTGGCTGCGGCGATGCAGCGCTTGTTGGCGGCCAGTGCCGCCTTCGGCATCGCGGCATGGCGTTGCGCGAGCTCGGCGGCGAACGCAGCCAGCCGGGCCAGCGGCACGGCCCACTGGACGAGCCCGAGGCGCTCGGCCTGGGCGCCATCGACGATCTCGGCACCGAGGATCAGACGTTTGGCGAGGCCGGGGCCGCACAGGCGGGTCAGTCGCTGCGTGCCGCCGCCGCCGGGCAGCAGGCCGAGGCGCGCTTCGGGCAGCCCGAGCCTTGCCTCCAGCGCCGCCACGCGCAGATCGCAGGCCAGGGCCAACTCGAAGCCGCCGCCGAGGGCGGTGGTCGCGATCTCGGCCAACGTGACCAGCGGCGCCGCCTCGAGCCTCTCGTAGAAGCGTTGCATGCTGCGCACGACCTCGGTCATCGCGTCCGGGCCGTCGGGTCGCGCGAAGCAAGCCTTGATCAGCGCCAGGTCGGCGCCGGCGCTGAACGAACGCTGGTCGCTGCGCAGGTGCAGCACGACGACCCCGTCGTCGTCGATCGCTCGATCGAGGACCGCGTCGAGCTCGGTGATCATGCGGTCATCGAGTGCGTTGACCGGAGGACGCGACAGCGTCGCCACCATGACGCGACCGACACGCCCGGTCGAAACCATCGAGTTCATCGCTTCACTCCAGCGTGCGGTGCAGCTCACGGAGCTTGCGCCGCAGCAACTTGCCGGTGGGACCGCGCGGCAGATCGTCGACCAGATGCCACCAGCGCGGCCGCTGGTGCGGCGGCAGGACGCTGGCACGTTCCTGCAAGGCGGCACCGGCGGCAGCGGCGTCGGTCGCAGTGAAGAAGAAAGCGACCGAGTCGACGCCGTCGGCGTCGGGAACGCACACGGCGGCGGCATCCTGGAGGCCGGGTGTCCGGGACGCCAGACGCTCTTCGAGATCGACCAGATTGACCCAGCGGCCACGGATCTTGACCAGCGAGTCCTCGCGGCCCGCAAAACGCCAGCCGCCCCCTGTGTCGCGCGAGAACAGGTCGGCCGGGCAGAAGTCCCCGTCGCGGAAGGCCTCGGCCTCGGCCTGCGGGCGATCGAGGTAGCCGAGTGCCAGCGTCGCAGCGCGGATGCAAAGCCGCGACGGCACCCCGGGAGCGACTTCTTCCATCGGCCGGATCGCTATCCCCGGCGACGGCGCGAAGTCGTTGCCGTCGCCGCGGTCCAGCATCACGAGGACCAGCGTTTCCGAGGCGCCGTAGCCGTTGACGATCGAAAGCCCCGTCTGGCGCAGCCATTCGTCGCGCAGGCTGGGCGGCAACGGTTCGCCGGCGGAAACGCACAGGCGGACGCCGGCCTCGGCGATGCCCGGGGCGAGCCCCTCGTGCAACAGATTGCGGTACAGCGACGGCACGCTCATCAACACCGTGGGGCGCTGCGCCGTCACGGTCGCGGCGACGCTGGCCGCCGTCGGCCACTGCGGATCGAGGATGACGGTGGCGCCGAGCTTGAGGCCGGCCCACAGGCTGTTGGTCTGCGGGTAGGCGAAGAACAGCTTCGAGCTCGCGTACAGCCGGTCCGCGGTAACGATGCCAAGCCCCTCGCGCGAGACCTGCTCGATGTGCTGCGCGAAGCGGTGCGCATGAATCACCGCCTTCGGCTTGCCCGACGTGCCCGACGAATGGCACCAGAACGCCGGCGTCTCCGCGCCGACTGGCCAGGCATCGATCGGCTCGGCCCTCTCCAGTCGGAGGCGGAAATCGTCGACCAGCAGCACGCGTTCGCGCCAGGGCGAGGGCGTGCCGTCGAAGCTCTCCGCCAGGATCACGCTGAAGCCGGCTTCGTCGAGGATGTATTGCCACTCGGGCGCCGGAACGCGCGGGTTGACCGGGACGGCGACGGCCCCGGCCCACATCGCCCCGAGGACCGCCGTCACCCAGTCCAGGCCATCGGGCAACTTGATCGCGACCCGATCGCCCGGCTCGACGCCTCGCGCGCGCCACAGCGCCGCGGTACGGGCGACCCGCTCGCGCAACACCTCGTAGCTCAGGGTCGCGCTGCCACAGGCGAGCGCGGTGCGCCTGGCCACGTCCGCGCCGAGCAGCACGACCGCAGCGTTCGTGGCCGCGGTCGCGCCCGGCGCGACCGAGCCGAGTGTGTCGACGGCGAACAGCCCGGGCTTGCCGCTGCGCCAGCGCTCCAGCTCGGTCGCGAGCAGATCGGCGTGCTGACGCTCCTCGGCGGCCAGTTCGCGGTAGAGCTGCCATTCGGCCGAGCCCTCGGTCGCCTGCTCGGCACGCGCGCTGAAGAACGTCGCCGCGCGCTCCTCCAGGCCGACCGCGATGCGGAACAGGTTGGCCGGATCCTGCGGCCGATGTTCGATGCCCGCGAAGATCGCTGCCACCTCGATGCGAAAGTCCGGCGCCGGGGCCGGCGCCTCGAGGTGGTAGCGCCGCGACAGCGTCTCCATGTGCTCGCCCTCCATGAGGGCGAAGCGGCCAAACAGCCGCTTCAGGTCCGGGTCGCGACTCTCGGCCGCGGCGCGCTGGTAGAAGGCGCGTCCGCCAAGCTCGATCTCGAAGGCCATGCGGATTCCCTCGAGCGCCGCGGCCGGGTCGGCGCGACGTGCGCCGACCACCTCGAGCCTGCCGCCGCAATCCGGACAGCGGCCATAGGGAAAGGCGAATCCTTCGCTCACCTTGGCGCACTGCGAGCAACGCCATCGCAGGCTGGCGTCGGCGCAGCAGATGTGGACGCTCTCGGATTCTTCGTCGAGCTGACGCCGGCACTTGGGACACTGCATCGCGGAACCCTCAGTGTTAGAAGAACAGCTCTGGACGGACGACCTGGAACATCGCCTAAGCCTTGCGCAGGGTCAGGCCGCGCCGGCCAACTCATGCACCAGGCGCTGGGCGTGCGCGGCGGCCACCAGGCGGCGGTAGTTCGACGGCGTCACCGTCGTGCGCATCGGGCTGACCTGCTTCTGCACGAGCTTTCCGAGGGCGGCCAGCCCGACATCGTCGAGCGGCTTGCCGACCAGGACCTCGGTGCCGTCAAGCAGCATCGGCTGCGAGTTGGTGCCGGTCAACGCCACGCGCAAGCGGTCGATGACGCCCTGCTTCACGCCGAGCGCGCAGGCGACTCCGGCGAGCGGGAAGTCCATCGCGCCGCGGACCCGGGCCTTGCGATAGCCGCTGACGACGCCCGGCGCGGGCGCCGGCACGCGCACCCGGGTCAGGACTTCATCGCGCTCGAGACTCAGGTGAGCGGCGCCGTCGTCGCGGTAGCAGTCGGCCAGCGCCAGGCGCCGCGTCCCTCGGCACGAGAGCAGCTCGACCTCGGCGCCGAGCGCGATCAGCGCCGGCGCCAGGTCACCGCTGAATGCGGCGTGGCAGTGCTCGCCCTGCGGCGCGACGTGGCAGGTGTCGCCGCCACGCTTGAGGCAATAGCCGTTCGCCTGGCGCCACCATTCGCTCTGGTTGTAGAAGACGCAGCGCGTCGCCAGGCACAGGTTGCCGCCGAGCGTCGCCACCGTGCGATGGCCCGGGCCCGCAACGGCGCGCGCGGCTTCGCCGATCGCGGTGTAGTGGCCGGCGATACGCTCTTCAGCGGCCAGTCGCGCGAGCGTGACGCCGGCACCCAGCACGAGCTCGCCGTCGCCGAGCTCGAGCTCGGCCGAGTCACGCACCGCGCCCAGGTCGACGAGCAGCGTCGGGCTGTCCAGGCCGCGGCGGAGATTGGGGACCAGATCGGTTCCGCCCGCGAGGAGCCGCGCGCCCGGCTCGCCGGCGAGCAAGGCGGCGGCCTGCGCATAGGTGGCGGGCCGCTCCAGCCGGAATTCGGGCATGCGTTCCATCGCTACTTCGCCTCGCTGACGACGTCCGGCGCAAGAGCGGCAGCCGATGCGGAGCCGGCAACCGTAGCGCGCCGCGCCTGCCGGCGCTGTTCACGCCGGCGCGCCTGGATCGCTTCGAGCACACGGTCGGGCGTGGCGGGCAGCTCCGCCAGGCGGATCCCGATGGCGTCGCAGATCGCGTTGGTGAGCGCCGGCGGAAAACCGTGCAGTGCGCCTTCGCTCGCCTCCTTGGCGCCGAAGGGCCCGAGCGGATCGATGCTCTCGACCAGGTGCACCTCGATCGGCGGCGACTCGGCGATCGTCGGGATGCGGTAGTCGAGCATGTTGGGCCGCATCGCCAGCCCTTCGTGATACTGAGTCTCCTCGGACAGCGCCTGCCCCATTCCCATCCAGACGGCGCCCTGCACCTGGCCCTCGACCGCCAGCGGATTGATCGCGAAGCCGCAGTCGTGCGCCACCCAGACATGCTCGACCTTCACTGCGCCGGTGTCCTCGTCGACGCTGACCTCGACGACCTGGGCTGCGTATGAGAAGCCGGCGGTCGAACCGACGGCCGCACCGCGGAACTTGCCACCCTGGGTCTCCGGCGGCGTCGACCACACGCCCTTGACCGTCAGCGTGCCGCTCTCGGCCAGCGCCGCTTCGACGGCCTGCGCGAAGTCGAGCGACTGGTCGGTGCCGGCCGCCGCACAGCGTTCGCCCTGCCACTCGATCGCTTCAGGCGCGACCTGCAGCTTGACCGCAGCGGCGGCGACGAGCACGCGCTTGAGCTCCTCGGCCGCGCGCAGCGCCGCGTTGCCGACCATGAACGAGACGCGCGACGAATACGAGCCGTTGTCCTTCGGCGTCAGGGCGCTGTCGGTGGCGATGACGCGGATGCGCGCCATCGGCAGCATCAGCACTTCGGCCACCACCTGGGTCAGCAGGGTCGTGGAGCCCTGGCCGATGTCGGATGCCCCGGTGAGGATCGTGATGCCGCCGTCGAAATCGAGCTTGAGGTTGACCACCGCGTGCGGCTCGCCGCTCCAGTGCACCGGCTTGGCCGACCCCGAGACGTAGTGCGAGCAGGCCATGCCGAGCCCGTGACCGCGCGGCAGACTGCCCCGCCGCTCCTTCCAGCCCGAGGCGCGCTCGGCCCAGGCCAGGCAGGCCGGTATGCCGTACGAGTTGACCTGCAGGTCGTTGAGCGTCCGGTACGGCGGATCGATCAGGTTGGCGCGCCGCGCCGCGAACGGATCGAGCCCGAGCACGCCGGCCATCTCGTCGAGCAGCGACTCGAAGGCGTGGCGAGCGTCGACCGCGCCGTGGCCGCGCATCGCCCCGCACGGCGGCAGGTTGGTGTAGACGCGGAAGCCCCGGTAGCGCACGGCGCCGACGCGATACAGCGCATGCAGCAGCGCCCCCGCATAGAGGATCGTCACCAGCCCGTAGCCGCCGTAGGCTCCGCCGCGCTGCACGATCTCGCAATCGACGGCGGTGATCTCGCCGGAGCGCTTCATTCCGATCTTCAGCCGGATCTCGGTCGCCGGCCGCCCGCGATGGGTGAGGAAGCCCTCCTCGCGCGTCAGCTGCGTCCTGACCGTGCCGCCGGCGGCGCGCGCCAGTGCGGCGGTGACCATCTCGAAGTTGAGCGGCTCGACGCGATGGCCGAAGCCGCCGCCGACGAAGGGCTTGATGACGCGGATGCGCGAGCTGTCCATGCCGAGCACCTGCGCCAGCGTCAGGTGCAGGTAGTACGGCACCTGCGTCACGGAATGCGTGGTCAGGCGGCCGGACTCGGGCTCGTAGGCGGCGACCGCGGCATTGAGCTCGATCTGGCCGTGCGCGACCTCCGCATAGGCAGTGCTGCGCTCGAGGACGAGGTCGGCGGCCGCGAAGCCGCCGTCGACGTCGCCGAATTCCTGCTCGACCTGACGCTCGATGTTGCCCGCCTTCTTCGCATGCAGCGGCAGCGCGCCCTCGGCGCGCGCCTCTGCGGCGCTGAAGTACGCGGGTAGCGGCTCGATGTCGAGGACGATCGCGCGCAGCGCAGCCTCGGCGGTCGCCTCGTCGATCGCCGCCACGGCCACCACCGGCTCGCCGCGATAGCGCACCTTGTCGCGGGCCAGCGGCCATTCGTTCTGGGCGATCGGGATCACCCCATACGGCGCGGCGAAATCTTCACCGGTGATCACCGCATGCACGCCGGGCATGGCGCGCGCCGCGGCGGTGTCGATGCCGCGGATCACGCCGTGCGCGACAGGACTGCGCAGGATGCGACCGACCAGGGCCTGAGCGAATGGCAGATCGGCGGTGTAGTAGGCGCGGCCGGTGACCTTCTCGACGCCGTCGACCAGCGGCGTGCGCTGGCCGACCGCGCCGCTCGGACGGGCCGCGGCCGGCGCATCGTGCGAAACGCCGTGGGTCGCGACGACCTGGGCGTTGCCGCTCATGGCGCAACCCCGGCGGCCGCCTGCACCGATTCGATGATCTTCACGTAGCCGGTGCATCGGCACAGATTGCCGGACAGCGCTGCGCGGATCTGCGCCTCGCTCGGCTCCGCGGTCTGGCGCAGCAGCGCCTCGGCGGCCATGATCATTCCGGGCGTGCAGAAGCCGCACTGGGTGCCGAGCTTCTCGTGGAAGGCCTGCTGCAAGCGGCTCATCCGCCCGTTCGTCGACAGCTGCTCGATGGTCTCGATGGAGCGGCCTTCGCAGGAAGCGGCCAAGGTGATGCAGGCGAGCTGCGGCCGGCTGTCGACCAGGACGGTGCAGGCGCCGCACTCGCCACCGTCGCAGCCTTGCTTGGTCCCGGTCAGCCCGACCGTCTCGCGCAGCACGTCGAGCAGGAGCGCGTTGTCGGCAACCGCATGTTGCTGCGTGCGTCCGTTGACCGTCAGGCTCAGCAGTCTCTTGCTCACGTCGTCGTGCTCCATCGGGTTGCGGCGGCGCACTCGAGCTGCCGCGCCGTGCGTACGGGGAAACTCTCGAGGTCTCAGGTCCGTCTCCCGCTGCTCTTCGCAAACCCGGCAGTGGAACGGACCGGCAGCCGACGAGCTGCCCGTGATCGGATTTCCGTGCTGGAAACGGGGCCGCCGCCTGAAATCAGGCCCAGCAATGGAAGCGGATGGGACTACGCCTTATCATCATTCTGGTACCGTAATGCCGAATTGGATTTGATCCAGTTCAAACAAACGGTTGGCGACCCGGGCCTGCGGAACGCCCCCGCGAGGGTGAGTTCTGCCGGGCGGGCGCCCGCTATCCGGATCGCCGAGGTGGGCTCAGTAGCGCCGCGCGGCGCGTCCCGAGTTCGAAACGGACGCCCCGAAATGCAGCACGCCCCGGAGCCCGGGGCGTTGCAACTCGTTGATTGGCAACGAGCAAATCTGGCGGTGGACGGGGACCGAATGATGCGTCGCGCCTTAAGAAATAAGGTCGTTCATGAATGTCCGCTCGTCGGCGGGCACGCGCGTGCTGCCGTCGTTTGCTGACGACCGGTCGGCGATCTCACGCTCTCAAGAAGTAACTCATTCAGATTCGACGCGAACGTGAGCCGGCAATCGCGAAAGCACAATGGCATCGGACGGGAACTCGACTCTCTGCCCATCGACGGTAACTCGGGCATTTTTCGCCCATGGCCCGCGCAGCATCACCCCGCCGCGCGGAAACGAACGAAGCGCGGACACGCGCACGTCGATGGCGCCGTCTGCGCTGACGCGGGCGGTCCAGCCGAGCCGCCCGTAGGCCGTGCGCAGGTTGCTGATCGAAAGGCCCTTGCCGCGCAGCCACGCCATCGGTACGCCGGCGGCCAGCACCAAGGACCGCTCGCTCTCGTCCTCGTAGGCGAAGAGATCGAGCACCGAACGGACGTGATCTGACGCGACCCAGCCGTGCGGCATATCGCCCAGGAAGCGCGGCTCGCGTGCATCGCGCGCGACGACCTCGGCCCACTGGTTCCATCCTTGCGGCCGGCGGTCCGCGTAAAAGTAGGCCAGGGCCTGCTGCGCTCGATCGCGCTCGCCCAGACGGACGAACGCGCCGACGTTGCGCCACTCGTAGGGCGTGTAGGCACCGTCGCCGTGGCGAACGCCGGCCGATTCGTCGTCGCTACGCGCCTGGAACCTTCGCCAGTAACCGTCGAAGGTGCGTTGCACGAGTGGGCGGGGCAACGCATGCAGCAAGCCGCCGGGGCTGAGAGCGACGGCGCTCGACGTCGGATCGAAATCGCCGCGGTCCGCTGCGCCGGGCAGCACGTCGAGGCCGAAGCGCCCGGTGCTCGCCGAGAGCGACGCCAGAAGGTCGCCGAGGAACTCGTCGCGCTGCGCGGCCAGGCGCGACGCATCGCCGGCCAGGCCAAGGCCCGCAGCGAGCTCGACGGCGCTGCGATATCCGGTGTAGGCCCAGAAGTCGTCCCAGTAGGAATAGGCCGCCTTGTCGGAATAGCCTTCGTGGCTGATCGAGGGCGGCATCAGGCCGAAATAGGCGGCGCGCTCGCCCGACCGGTTCGCCTCGATGCGTTCGCTCGCGCGCAGCGCTTCCATGTGCCCGATCGCGGCGGCCACGTGTGGCCACAGCGCGCGGGCTGTCTTCTCGTCGCCGCTGTAACGCCAGAGCTCGGTCGCGGCGAAGGCGAGCTCGCCGTCGCTGTCGTTCTCGGGCACCGGATCGGCGCCGCGCACCGTGGCGCAGCACGGCACCTTGCCGTTGCTGAACTGGAACGGCGCGAACCAGAGGAGGAAGTCGCGGACTACGTCGGCACGACCGAGGCGGAGCAGCGCCGACGACGTCAGCGCGCCGTCGCGGATCCACGATCGCGCATAGGCCCGCGGGCCCGGCTGGAGCGCCGGGCCGCTGCGGTTGACGAGGATGTGGCCAAGGCCGGTGCGCAGCGTCCGCGCGATGTCCACGACCTCGGCGGGGCCGTCGATGCCGACCGTGTCGAGCGCAGCACGCCAGCGCGCGGCGACGCGAGCTTGCTCGCGGCCAGCGTCGAATCGTGCGGGCAATGCCGCCGCCTCGACCGGCAGCACGACGTCGAAAGTTCGTCGCTCGCCGGGCCGCAGCCTCATGTCGTAACGCAGCACGGCATTGGCGAAACCGTCGGGGTCGCCGCGGGTC
>DATMGW010000002.1:0-2468 GCA_035555295.1 Caldimonas sp. | reverse complement strand
ATCGAATAGCCGTCGACGTCCTTCGTGACCGCGATCCGCTCGATCACTCGCGCCGGATCGATGTGTCTGGGCAGCGGCATCTGCACGAGGATGCCGTGCACGGTGGCGTCGGCGTTGAGCGCGGCGATGCGCGTGAGCAGCGCTGCTTCGTCGAGGCCCGCGTCGTGCTTCTCGAGGACCGAGCGGATGCCCGTCTCTTCGCAGGCCTTGACCTTGTTGCGCACGTAGACCTGGCTCGCCGGATCGTCGCCGACCAGGATCACGGCAAGGCCGGGGCGGTGCCCGGCCCGGGTCAGCGCGGCCGCGCGCTCGGCGAGTTCGGCGCGCAGCGCGCGGGCGATGCCGCTGCCGTCGATGCGTAGTGCCGTCAAACCTTCGACGGCGCGCCGAGCGCGATCTTGAGCAGGTCGGCGACGGTGTTGGCGTTCAGCTTTTCCATGATGTTGGCGCGATGCGCTTCCACCGTCTTGATGCTGATGCCCAGGTCGTCGGCGATCTGCTTGTTGAGGCGCCCGGCGACGATGCGCTCGAGGACCTGCGCCTCGCGCGTCGTCAGGCGCGAGAGCAGCGCATCGCGACTCGCCGCTTCCTGGTGCTTCGAGAAGTCGACGCGTGCCCGCTCGAGCATCTTCTCGACGAGCGCGACGAGCTCGTCTTCCTTGAACGGCTTTTCGATGAAGTCCTCGGCGCCCTTTTTCATCGTCGTCACCGCCATCGGCACGTCCCCGTGTCCCGTGATGAAGGTGACGGGCAAGGGCGAGCGGCGCTCGATCAGGCGGTCCTGCAGTTCGAGGCCGCTCATGCCGTCCATGCGGATGTCGGCGATCAGGCAGGCGACCTCGCGCGGGTCAAAGCGCGACAGGAACGACTCGGCCGAATCGAAGCACTTGACGCGGTAGTCCTTGCCCTCGAGCAACCACTGCAGCGAATCGCGCACCGCCTCGTCGTCGTCGACGACATAGACGGTGCCTTTCTTGGGGATGAGACTCATGCGCTGACGGCCGCCGGAGCGACGAGAGAGGAGGATTCGACGGGCAGCGTGAAGGAAAAGCGGCAGCCGGCCGGAGTATCTCCATTGTAGAGGTTGACCGCCTTGATCCTGCCCCGATGGCTCTCGATGATCGAGCGGCACAGGCTCAGGCCGATGCCCAGTCCGTCGACCTTGGTCGAGAAGAAGGCCTCGTACATGCGCGCGATGACCTCGTCCTTCAGCCCCGGCCCCTTGTCGCTGACGATGAACTCGATCACGTCGCCTTCTTCTTCGGTATGCCGCGGCACGACGCGCAGCTCGATGCGGCGCCGCGAGGTCGGCAGCCGCGCGTTGTCGATCGCTTCGGCGGCATTCTTCAGCAGGTTCAGGACCACCTGCTCGATCAGGATCGGATCGACCATGATCGGCGGCAGGCGCTGCGCGACATAGGTCTGGATGGCGACGTTGCGCCGGCGCAGCTCGATGCCGGCCAGGTCGACCGCGTCTTCGACGATCGTCTGCGCCGAGCTCTTCTGCCGCTGCGGCTCGCTGCGCTTCACGAAGGCGCGGATGCGATGGATGATCTGCCCGGCGCGCTCGGCCTGCCGCGAGGTCTTCTCGAGCGCGGCGATGAGATCGCCCTTGTCGATGGCGTTGTTCTCGACGCGCGTCACCATGCCGTTGCAGTAGTTCGTGATCGCCGTCAGCGGCTGGTTCAGCTCGTGCGCCACGGACGAGGCCATCTCGCCCATCGTCACCAGCCGGCTCGTCACCTGCGCCTTCTCGGCCTGGTGCGCGGCCACCGTCTCGGCGTTGCGCCGCTCCGAGATGTCGGTGGCGATCAGCATCTGCGCCAGTCGCCCGTCGGTCCATTGCAGATAGCGGGCGCGGACGTCGAACCACTTGCCCGAGGCTTCGATGAAGACCTCGCGCGAATCGGATCCGGCCGACGTCAGCTCCTGCGTCGGCAAGCCACCGAGCGCGTCGACGGCATCGCCGAAATCGCTATCGAGCGGCATCGGCATCGACGACGCCTCGCCTCCGGAGAGCAGGGCATGGCCCTTCGCGTCGGCGCCGAACCAGAGGCGGTACGAGCGGTTCGCGAAGAGCAGCTCGCCCTGCTGCACCGAGAGCACCGAGACGGCGGTGTCGAGCCCTTCGAGCACGGTCGTGAAGCGCTCGTGCGACGCCGTGAGCTGGTCGCGGATGCGCTTGGCCTCGGTGATGTTGGTCATCGAGGTCATCCAGCCGGTCTGGTGGCCTTTCGGGTCGATCAGCGGCGAGACGTACATGCGCGCGTCGAAGACCGAACCGTCCTTGCGCATCACCTTCACCTCGATGCCGCCGGCGGGGCTCTTGCCTTGCAGCTCCTGCTCGAGGAGGCGCGCGTTCTCCTCGCGGCGATCGTGCGGCCAGTACGGGAAGGGAGGGTGCTGGCCGATCAGGTCGGCCTCAGAAAAGCCGGTCATCGCGCAGAACGCCGGGTTGACGTAGCTGA
>DATMGW010000001.1:0-4461 GCA_035555295.1 Caldimonas sp. | reverse complement strand
GGCCAGTCGATGTCGCGCGAGGCACTCGACGCGATGCTCGTTCCCTATCGCCGCCGCCAGGCCGCGCTCGGCGAGGGCGAGGCGCCGCTGGCGGCCTTCCTGCAGCCGGCGGCGCCGCGCGAGGTGATCGCGCGCATGTTGCGCAACCTGAAGGAGATCTTTCGCAGCGGCCAGGATTCGAAACGCCTGCTCGGCGTCGCCGAGCGGCTCGTCATCCTCCTTCCCGACGTCTGGGAAGAGCGGCGCGACCGCGGCCTCGTCCACGCCGCGCTCGGCGCGCGCTTTCCGGCGATGATCGACCTCGCCGGATATCTCGAGCATGCGCCCGACGCGCCGGATCGGCCGGCGATCAGCAAGCGCCTCGCCGAGCTCGGCGACCCGGACGCTTCCCGCCTCCACTAGCCCCGTTCCCTGTCGCATGCCCTTCACGCCCGCCCAGCGGCGCGCCCTCAACTGGGCGGCGCTCACGATCGGCTTGGGCGCGTTCTTCTGGCTGCTCGCGCCGGTGCTCACGCCGTTCGTGATCGGCGCCGTGCTGGCCTACGCCCTGCATCCCGCGGTCGAGAAGCTCGCGTTCCGGCGCGTGCCGCGGCTGCTCGCCGTGACGATCGTCGAGATCGCTGCGCTCGTGGCAGCAGCGGCGCTGGTGCTCCTCGTCGTGCCGATCCTGTCGCAGGAACTGCCGCTGCTGCGCGATCAGCTTCCCGGGCTCGCCGATCGTCTCAACGACACGGTCTCGCCGTGGCTGAAGAAGATGGGTATCAACGTCGGCCTCGACCCGGAGAGCCTGAAAGCGGTCGTTCTCAAGTACCTCGACGCGAACTGGGACGATTCGCTCGCCAAGGCGATCGAGTCGGCGCGCATCGGCGGCAGCATCCTGATCGCCGTCGTCGGCTATGTCATCCTCGTTCCGGTCGTGCTGTTCTACCTGCTGATCGACTGGCCGATCTACGTGCGCCGCGTCGTCGAGCTCGTGCCGCCGCGGCTGCGCGGCGGCGTCGCCGAGTTCGCGAGCGAGTGCGACAGCGTGCTCGGGCAGTACCTGCGCGGCCAGCTCCTCGTCATGCTGATGATGGCGGCGTTCTACAGCGTCGGGCTGGCGCTCTTCGGCTTCGAGCTCGCCGTGCCGGTCGGCGTGTTCACCGGGCTGGCGATCTTCGTTCCCTACGTCGGCTTCGGCATCGGCCTGATCCTCGCGCTGATCGCCGGGGCCTTGCAGTTTTCGGGATGGTACGGCCCGGCCAGCGTCTTCGTCGTCTACGGCATCGGCCAGCTCGTCGAAGGCCTGTTCCTGACGCCCAAGCTGGTCGGCGAGCGTATCGGCATGAGCCCGCTCACCGTCATCTTCGCGCTCTTCGCCTTCGGTCACATGTTCGGTTTCGTCGGCGTCCTCATCGCGTTGCCGGTGAGCGCGCTGATCGCCGTCGTCGCGGCGCGGCTGCGCGCCGGTTATACGAAGAGCAGCCTCTACACCGGATGAGCGTCGCCGGGCTGCCCCAAGACGCGAAGCCTTGCAGGCCGCGGCGTTGCGAGACGCAACGCCTCCTCGTGCTGTCCATGCCGGCGCCGGCCGGCATGGAGCCGCAGCACTCGGCCCCCGCGGGGGGCGGCGCAGCGGCGCAGGCCGCAAGCGTGGGGGCTTTGTGAAGCAGATCCCGCTGGCGATCGGGCCGGAGCCGGTCCGCAGCTTTGCCAATTTCCTGCCCGGGCCGAACGCCGCTGCCGTCGCCCACCTGCGCGCGCTCGAGGCGGGCGCGCCACCGGTCTACCTGTGGGGCGAGGCGGGCAGCGGCAAGACGCACCTCCTTCAGGCCGTCGTTCACGCGGCGCAGGAGCGCGGCGAATCGACGGCCTGGTTCAGCGCCGCCGACCTGGCGCCGTGGCAGACGCCGGAACAGTGCTGCTGGATCGTCTTCGACGATTGCGACGCTTTCGATGCGGCGCAGCAGCACTCCGCGTTCTCGCTCTTCGTCGACGCGACTGCGCGCGGCGCGATCGTTCTCGCGGCCGGCAGCGTGCCGCCGGTCGATCTCGCGGTTCGCGAGGACCTGCGCACGCGCCTCGGCTGGGGCCATGTATTCGCCCTCGAGCCGCTCGCCGAGCCCGAGGTGCGCGCCGCGTTGCGCCGCGAGGCCGATCGCCGCGGCAGCTTCCTGTCCGACGAGGTGATGGACTACCTGCTCACGCGCTTCGCACGCGACCTCAAGCACCTGACGGCGCAGCTCGATCGGCTCGACGAGTACTCGCTTTCGACCAAGCGGGCGATCACCGTTCCGCTGCTCAAGCAGATGCTGGCCGAGGAGGGTGACGAGTGAACCTGGCCCTCTTCGACCTCGACCTGACCCTGCTGCCGATCGATTCGGATCACGCCTGGGGCGAATTCGTGATCGCTCTGGGCTGGGCCGACGCGGCCCGATTCAGGCGCGGCAACGACGCGTTCTACGCCCAGTACCGGCAGGGCTCGCTCGACATCGACGCCTACATCGCGTTCGCGACGACACCGCTGCGCGAACGAACGGCGAGCGAGCTGGACGAGGCGCGCGCGCGCTTCATGCGCGAGGTGATCGAGCCGGCGTTGCGGCGCGAGGCGCAAGAGCTCGTCGAATCGCATCGCGAGCGCGGCGATCGCCTGGCGATCGTCACCTCGACCAACGACTTCATCACTGCGCCGATCGCGGCGGCCTTCGGCATCGACGCCCTGATCGCGACCGGCCTCGAGCGCGACGCCGCCGGGGCCATCACCGGGCGCATCGCGGGCGTGCCGGCGTTTCGCGAGGGCAAGGCCGTCCGTGTCGGACAATGGCTGGCCGAAAGCGGCTCGGGCTGGAGCGATTTCGAGCGCATCAGCGTCTACAGCGATTCGCTCAACGATTTGCCGTTGCTCGAGCGGGCGACCGACCCGGTCGCCACGAATCCGTCGCCCGAGCTCGAAGCGCTGGCCGAAGCGAGGCGTTGGCGCATCGTGAGAATCTTCGAAAAATGATCAAGAAATTCATCGACAAGCTGCTCGGCAAGACTGCTTCCGGCGCTTCGCGCACGCGCGCCGCCAGGCGCGTCGAGGTCGGCAAGGCCGAGCACGGCATCGATCCGAAGCTCGTCGACGAGCGCGCCGTCAAGGTCGTCGCGACGCTGGTCGACGCCGGCCACGAGGCCTACATCGTCGGCGGCGCGGTGCGCGATCTGCTTGTCGGCCTCAGGCCCAAGGACTTCGACGTCGCGACCGACGCGACCCCCGAGCAGGTGAAGAGCCTGTTTCGCCGCGCCTTCATCATCGGCCGGCGCTTTCGCATCGTCCACGTCGTCTTCGGGCGTGGCCGCCAGGACCGGGGCTTGTCGGAGGTGATCGAGGTCTCGACCTTCCGCGCCACGCTCGACGCCGCCGCGGCCGACCAGGTCGGCGGCAACGAGAAGACGTCGAAGAGCGAGCTCGCCGGCAAGAGCCACGTCGTCGACGCCGAGGGGCGGGTGCTGCGCGACAACGTCTGGGGCCCTCAGATCGAGGACGCGGCGCGGCGCGACTTCACCGTCAACGCGATGTACTACGACCCGCTGCGCGAGGTCGTCGTCGACTACCACGGCGGCATCCAGGACGTGAAGAAGAAGCTCTTGCGCATGATCGGCGACCCGGTCGCGCGCTACCGCGAAGACCCGGTGCGCATCATCCGCGCCGTCCGCTTCGCGGCCAAGCTCGGCTTCGAGATCGAGGCGAAGACGCGAGCGCCGATCCGCGAGATGGCGGCGCTCCTCGACAACGTGCCGCAGTCGCGCACCTTCGACGAGATGATCAAGCTGCTGCAGACCGGCCACGCCCTGGCCAGCATCGTCGAGCTGAAGAAGCTCGGGCTGCATCGCGGCGTCTTCCCCGTCCTCGACGTCGCGCTCGACGAAGTGCAGCGCCACGACGGGCGCGAGAAGTTCGTTCGCGCCGCGCTCGCCGACACGGACGCCCGCGTCGCCGCCGGCAAGCCCGTCGCGCCGAGCTTCATGCTGGCGGCGATGCTGTGGCACGACGTGCTGGAAGGATGGCAGCAACGCCAGGCCGCGGGCGCGACGCCCTTCCCGGCCCTGCAGGAGGCGATCGACGCGGCGTTCGACGCGCGCATCGGGGACATCTCGGGTCGCGGCAAACTGGCCGTCGACATGCGCGAGATCTGGATGCTGCAGCCGCGCTTCGAGCGCCGCGCGAGCAGCTCGGCGATGACCCTGCTCGAGCAGCCGCGCTTTCGCGCCGGACTCGACTTCCTGCGTCTGCGCGGCGAGGTGGGCGAGGCCGATCCTGCCCTGGCCGTCTGGTGGGAAGCGCTCTACGGCGCCGGCGAAGACGAACGCCAGCGCCTGCTCGAATCGATTCGCGAGCCGCGCGGGCCGCGGCGGGTGCGGCGCGCGCCGGAGCCGGGTCGCGGCGCGTCCGGCGAGGCCGCCGTGCCGGCCGTGGTTGCGCCGCGCGAGAGCGATGTTGCC